>CAMWKM010000034.1 GCA_947174835.1 uncultured Prevotella sp. | reverse complement strand
CGAAATAAGCAATGAATGGAGGCTTCAAACGGGTGGTTTGGAGGCTTCAAACGAGACGGTTGGAGGCTTCAAACGATGCCTTTTTACTGACTCAAATGGGGGGTAAAGAAATTGATTATCAAATGGTCGGCAATTGATAATCAAATGACTTGGAAAAGATAATCAAATGACGAGCAAAAGATTATCAAACCGAAGTCAAAAGATAATCGAAAAAAAAGGGCGGATTATGGAAGGGCAGAAAGGCTATTCCTTTACCCTATTTAACGTGAGTTCGACGAATTATAATATCCTATATATTTGGTGATTTGTGAAAATTGTTGTAGCTTTATTGATGAAACTTGTAGGAACCGGGTCCTACATTCTCAATTTTTCCGTTTGGCAAGTGTACTTGTGCTTTGGTATTTTGGGGAATCGTAATTTTGAGAAGCCATTTTTTTCTGTCATCGCTCCTTTGCCACTTGCATTCAACTTTGCCGTAAGGGGTCTTTAAGGAAGTATTTGCCCATGATATTTCTCCTACCATCTTCGGATCAATCACTACATTATCCCAACCTGTTGATCCATCAGCCTGACGAATTCCACCTATTCCACCATATAGCCATTCCATCAAATGGCCGAGCATTAGGTGATTGTTCGACACATCATCGTATGCCTGCCAGCTTTCGGTCAAAGCAGTTGCGCCTTTCTTCAGCTGGTATGCATAACTTGGCAGTGAATCGTTATGGTTCATTTTGTAAAGAATCTCATCACCGCCATTATCAGCAAGAGCCCTAACAAGATATCTGTATCCGATATCGCCGGAAGAGAGAGAGTATCCACGTTTTTCAATGTCAGATATCAGTGCCTCGTATGTTTCTCTTGCTACCCCTCCTTTTTCCGCAAGCCCGGTATAGAGAGCCATAGAGAGACCGGTTTGGCTTCCGTTTTCAAATACTTTTTCTGTATCTGTTATGAATCTGTTGTTAAAAGCCTTTGCTACCTCTTCAACAAGCGCCTCAAACTCCTTTGCATCTGCACTCTTTCCAAGAGTTGAAGCTATTTTATTCATAGTTAGAAGCTCATAATAGTACATAGCTGTTGCGGACAGTGCAACACTTGTGAGCTGTGCTTTCCCCGGCTTGTCAGGACCAATGTCAAACCAGTCGCCAAGACCATAGTCAAGGATGTGATCTTTTGATCTTGACCCAAGGTAGGATATATAAAGCTTCATATTGTCATAATGCTTCTTCATTGCCGAGTCGTCTCCATACCAGCGATAAATGTACCATGGAAGCAGTATAAAAGAAGCTCCCCATTCAGGAGTGTCCTCAAATCCACTGTCTTTATCGAATACGGTATATTCAGGAGCTATAGTAGGAATGGCACCGTCAGTATGTTGAGATTCAGCGAGATCATTGACTATCTTATTGAAGAGTTCCCTGACATCATAGCGGTACATGATGGAATGAGCCATGAGGTGGTTCTGTTCCTGCCATCCGAGTTTTTCTCGGGTAGGGCAGTCGGTGGTAATGCTCACCATATTGCTTCTGATAGCTTGGTCAATGAGAGAGTGTATATTGTTGAAAAGAGTATCTGAGCATTCGAATGAGCCCGTTTCCTCAACGTCGGTCGATGTATGAAGTCCGGTCAGTTCGAGCAGTTCGACACCTTCGTCCGGTATTGCCTCCACATAGCGGAATCCGGCGTATGTGAATTGCGGCTGCCATGTCTCCCCATGATGATCGCCCGAAAGTGTATATTTCCATTGATATCCAGGCTGGCTACGTTGAGATACCTTCCCATTTTTCATTATTTCCCCCGGACGTAATATGATGCTCTTTCCTTTTTCTCCTTTTACCTTCAACCTCACGATTCCTGAGCTATTTTTCCCAAAATCATACGTAATACTGTTGACTTTGACAGACGGGTATTCGCGAACTGTTTTAATCAAGGTGTGTTCAGGTTGAGGAACAAATGGGACATCAAAAGCCAGAATCGTTATTATTGCGTTTTTCGAATCTCCCTTAAAACCGGCATCCATCCATTCTCCGGCATATATGCTTGAGAACCTAATCGGACTTTCTTCCACAGTCCAGTTCTGGTCGCTCACTATTCGGTCTTTGGTGCCGTCTGCGTATTCTAAGTCGAGAGCGAATATCATTTTAGGAGCACCGCATGATCCGGCCATTTTATGATAACCTTTGACAGGAATATTATACATGCCGTTACCGAGCATTACCTTTATGTCTGCCTTTTTCGCACCTTTAAGGAGTTTTGTGACATCTATTGTATTGTACATGAGCGAACGGTCATATTTGGTCCATCCGGGACTCAGATAATGTCCGTCGGCTTTTTCACCATTAATAAAGAGTTCGTATTGCCCGAGTCCACAAATATTTGCAGTGGCATTTTTCAATTTCTTTCCGTTGATGCTTACAGATCTCTTAAAAATCGGAAGAGCATATTCTTTCAGCGATTTTGCCTCCTCAGAGTTCGCCTTTAGCAAATGAATATATGGGAAAAGAATAGTAGAGTCTTTTTCCATCGCTATCCAAGAAGCACCTTCGAAGACATTTCTCTCAGGTTTTGTAAGGTTCCATTCCCAAACTCCAGGCACACCGTCGGTTACCTTCACCCTAAGGTATCTGAAAGCCTCATTGATTGTGTCTCTTCGGGGCGACATCATTCTTTTTTCGTCGCTGCCACCGCATGGCATCCATGTTTTGCCATCGTTGGAGCCTTCCAACCTGTATGTATGCCCTGCGGTAGGTCGGACAAAAAATATCTCGCTCTCTCCAATGGGCTTTGACTCACCTAAGTCAAGGCATAGCCATTTTTCAAGATCCAAGGAGTCTGCCATCCATCTTGAACCATTTGAATCATCGGCAGCGAATCCTGCAACGAAATATTCAGTACGACGGCATCTATTGTCAAGTTTATATGGAACCTCATGGGGTGATGCTTCCGATGATGCTGTAATACTGATAGGCTTGATCTTATCTTTTATCTTAACGGGACGTAAGGCACCGATGCCGTTGAGCGACATTTTCATTGGTTTTATTGTTCCGTCGTCATTAAATTCGAGTTTCCCTGCGTATATTTGTCTGTCTGTACTGTTACGGCTGAATTCGAGGAATACAAGATAATAGTTGTCTGTACCAGCGGGATTGAAAACACATCCGTGTCCCGGACCGAACACTCCCGCATCTGCATCCGTAGTGCATACTACGTCTTGTTCGGGCGTAATATAAGGTCCAAGAGGAGATTCGTGGCTCATTTGATAGTAGTATTCATATTTTTCAAGAGCCATTATCGTATAGAGATAATAGTATATACCATTTCGTTTGAAGAAAATAGGACCTTCAGTATAAGACTTCTTTCTGGTTTCGACCGTAGCTATCGAATCAATCGTCACCATATCATCTTTCATACGAGCGAAATTGCGTAACCCCCAGATGATATACCTTTCACCATTGTCGTCGATGAAAGCTTCTGCATCAATGGCACATACACTGTCTTTTTCCCAAAGTCGGTTTTTTAAAGTGAATTCTGAACCTTTCGCGAGCGAGAATGGTCCGTCAGGAGAATCTGAAGATGCAGGATACATATATCCGTTAATGGTAGGGTATATGTACCATTTCCCATTGTACTTCACGGGTGCGCTTGGTGCCCAGTATTTTTCTTTCTTAGCTTGAGGGAAGTAAGTGCCGTCGAAGCTCCAGTTCACAAAGTCCTTTGATTTCCACACTACAGGAGGTCCGGAGGTCTCGAGTCCCTGTCCATATCCGTCAGTAGTCACGTAGCAATAAAATGTGCTGTCCACTTCAATGATACTTGGGTCGGCGCATAAATCCGGAATCAGAGGATTGCCAAATGGATTATACGGTAAAAAAGCCTTTTCAGGAGTTGTCTTGATGCCAAATATTGCATTGCTTGCCACGAGCATGACAGAAATGCTTAATATAAACTTTGGTAATAGCCTTAATCTCTTCATTGTTTCTGCCCTTAGCTTTTATACGCCTTTTAAAAGGAACGCTTAAATATTATTTTTTAGTCTGTAGTGAGTCTTAAATATAGATTAAAGCTCCAATATAATAGTTTTTCCTGATTGGAGTTTTACCGGTATTACGTTTCCGTTGGCACGTACTGAAATATCTCCGTCTGATATGGGATATAACCGGATTGTAGTGACTTTACCTGAATGCCATTCTGCGTCAACTGTCACACCACATCGTGTGCGGAGTCCTGAGAAACTACCGTCTTTCCATTGCTCCGGTAAAGCCGGAAGTAAAGTAATGTCGGTCGGTGTCGATTGAAGTAGCATCTCGGTAATTCCTGCTGTCCCTCCGAAGTTGCCGTCGATCTGAAACGGTGTGTGGGCGTCAAGAAGATTAGGATAAGTGCCTCCACCTCTCCTTTTGTCCGGTCCGTTATATTTGTCAGGGGTTACATATTTCAAGAGTCGGCGCAACATAGCATAAGCTTTTGGGGATTCGGCAAGGCGAGCAAAAAGATTTACGCGCCAGGCGGCACTCCACCCTGTAGTGTTTTCTCCTTTAATGTCTAATGTTTTAGCAGCCGCTTTAGCGAGTTCAGGCGTTTCTGACAATGTTATATGATGTCCGGGATAAAGACCATAAAGATGTGACTGATGCCTATGCTTAGGATCTTGCTCCTTGAAGTCACATGCCCATTCCTGAAGTTGCCCTGCGCTTCCTATCTTATACGGAGCTATTTTTGTAAGTGCCGAGTCTATCTCAGCCACAAATTCAGAGTCAGACCTAAGTACTTTGGCAGCGTTCTTGGTGTCGGACAGACATTGCCTGATAATAGCCAATTCCCCTACAGCTCCGGTAGAAGTTGCTATTGGTTTTCCGTTAGGTGCTATGAAATAGTTTTCAGGAGAGGTAGAGGGTGATGTTATTAGTTTTCCGTCTTTATCTTCTATCATCCAATCCAGACAGAATTCAGCGGCACCCTTAAGGGTAGGGTAGTATTCCCTTAGGAAATCCTCATCACGAGTAAAGAGATAGTGCTCCCAGATATGTGTAGCCAGCCATGCTCCTCCCATATTCCAGTTTGCCCATAATGGTGCTCCGCTGTTGAGACCTACAGGATTGGTGATAGCCCAAATATCAGAGTTCTGTCCCAAACACCATCCGCGATTTACACCATAATATTCACGTGCAGTTTCTTTTCCAGTCCGGGGCAATTGTCTTATAAAGGTAAGCAGAGGCATGTGCATCTCGCTTAGATTCGTTACTTCAGCAGGCCAATAGTTTTCCTCCAGATTTATATTGGTTGTATAATTGGAGCTCCATGGTGGAAGCATATATTCATTCCATAGCCCTTGAAGGTTAGCAGGAACGCATTTTGTTCTTGAACAGCATATAAGCAGATAGCGTCCATAATCGAAATATAGTTCCTCTAAGTCGGGATCATAAGCACAATTGTCGCTATAGTTTTTAAGTCGTTTGTCTGTAGGGAGCTCACGCAATGACGGTTCTGATTTACCAAGATTGATATTCACTCGAGAGAAGAATGAGGAATAGTCGGCAATATGATCTTTTCTTATCTTATCAAAAGTCTTGGATGCTGCGCGTGATGCTCTCTTGCTTGCAATTGTTCGAAAATCCGTCCCATCAGTGGCAGTATTCAAGTCCGGTCCATTGAAATTTGTAGCTATAGCTATAATAATCGTAGTCTCAAGAGCATTCTTGACGGTTAAGGAACCATTGGCATCATGTATTATATCATCTCCTGAGGCTATTGCCCGGATTTCCGTGCGAAACCTTATGCCACGATTTGGATCATACCGCATTTTTTGTTCTTGGGGTATTTTCAGATATTTAGGTAGAGAAAAGTATGCCGCATATCCTTCCGCGATGATTCCATTTCCCGAAGCCTGAGTCAGGCAGTTCTGAATCGGCGATTCAAAAGAAATTGTGAAGTCAATAGGTTGAGTAGCGGAAATCTTGATAGCGATTACGCTGTCGGGAGCGGAAGCAATGTATTCAGTTGTTATTTCGTTACAGCCTTTTGTATAATTAACCTTAGCGGTTGCATCCGCAAGATTAAGACATCGTACGTAGTCTCTTGCCTCGCTTTTATCAGCAAAGTCGATAAGGACGTTACCTATAGGCTGGTAGTTTGCGGAATAATGTCCCTGCACTTTTTGTTGAAGTTCCTCTGCGAGGTCATAGTTGCCATTGTCAAGAGCGGTGCGAATATCAGGGATATACTTGTATGCACCGGGAGAATAGACAACCGTATCCGGCTCTCCTGTCCAGAATGTGATATCATTAAGGGATATTCTTTCTTTTGAAGGATTACCGTAAATGATTCCACCTTGTGTACCATTGCCTATGACGAATGTCTCTTCAAAATAGTCAGCCGGACGGTCGAAAAATAATATTGAAGTATCAGCTTTGGATGTTGTTGCTGCCAAGAGTGACATACAAACACAAATTCTATTAGATAACTTCATTATATCAATCGTTTTTTCTATAATTCCGTTTCTTTCATGCGCTCTGCATTCTCGGCCACGGTCAGTGCATCAATCATAGCCTGAATATCACCACCCAAAAAGCCTTGCAGGTCGTGGGTGGTGTAGCCGATACGATGGTCGGTGACACGGCCTTGGGGGAAGTTATAGGTGCGGATCTTGGCCGAACGATCGCCTGTCGAGACGAGTGTCTTGCGGCGTGAGGCGATGTCGTCCATATATTTCTGGTGCTCTTTGTCGTAGATGAAGGTGTAGAGACGTGAAAGGGCGCGCTCCTTGTTCTTGGGTTGGTCGCGTGTCTCGGTACACTCGATGAGGATCTCTTCGGTCTCACCCGTGTTGGGGTTCTTCCACATATAGCGCAGACGGACACCCGATTCCACCTTGTTCACGTTCTGACCACCGGCACCACTGGAACGGAAAGTGTCCCACTTGATTTCGCCCTCGTTGATATGCACTTCAAACTTGTCGGCCTCAGGCAGCACAGCTACCGTTGCGGCAGAGGTATGCATACGGCCCTGCGTCTCGGTAGCGGGCACACGTTGCACGCGATGTACACCGCTCTCGTATTTCAGTGTGCCATAGACATCTGCTCCAGAGACGGCAAAATCAATTTCCTTGTAGCCACCGACAGCCCCTTCGCTGGCGCTGGTTACCGATAGATTCCAACCTTTCGAGTCGCAAAAACTCTTATACATCTTGAATAAGTCGCCGGCAAATAGGCAAGCCTCGTCACCGCCTGTTCCTGCCCGGATCTCCATTTGCACGTTCTTCGCATCCTCAGGATCTTTCGGGATCAGGGCAATCTTAATCTCCTCTTCCAACTTAGGCTGTAGAGCCTCATTCTCGGCCAGTTCCTCGCGAGCCATCTCCTTCATCTCAGGATCGTCTTCATTGGCCAGAATGTCTTTGGCTTCCTTGATGCTGTTCAGACAAGCAATGTATCGTTTGCGGGCATCCATAATATCGCCCAGATCCTTGTATTCCTTTGTCAGTTTCACAAAGCGGTTCTGGTCGGCAATGACCGCAGGGTCTGTGATGAGCGTTGATACTTCTTCGAAGCGGGACTCCAGACCGTCGAGTTTCTGTAATATATTGTTGTTTTCCATCAATAATCAAATTCTCCAAATTCAGATTTTATAGTCAGGCTCTTCTTGCCTTCTTCGATGTGACCTACGATTTGGGCATCAATGTTGAACGACTTCGAGATAGCAATGACTTGTTCAGCTACTTCGGGGCGCACGTAGATTTCCATGCGATGGCCCATATTAAATACCTGATACATTTCACGCCAGTTGGTGCCTGAGCACTCGTGAATAGCACGGAAAAGCGGGGGAACTGGGAACATGTTATCTTTAATCACACGGCAGTTGTCACCCACAAAGTGGAGCACCTTAGTTTGGGCACCACCCGTGCAGTGTACCATACCATGAATCTTCGGACGCAGTTCATCCAGCAAACGCTTGATAACAGGAGCATAGGTGCGGGTGGGAGAGAGAACCAGTTGGCCGGCATTGACGGGTGAACCATCAACTGCATCGGTCAGGCGGTATTTGCCGCTATATACCAGTTCATCAGGCACAGCGTGGTCGTAACTCTCAGGATAGTTCTCTGCCAAATACTTGGCAAAGACATCGTGACGGGCCGAGGTTAGTCCGTTGGAACCCATACCGCCATTGTATCGTTTCTCATAGGTAGCCTGTCCAGTTGAAGATAGTCCCACAATGACATCGCCCGGACGGATGTTGGCATTGTCAATAACGTCACTGCGCTTCATGCGGCAGGTCACAGTAGAGTCGACAATGATAGTGCGAACCAGATCACCTACATCAGCAGTCTCTCCACCTGTGGGATAGATACCGATGCCCATCTCCCGGAGTTCGGCCAACAGTTCGTCGGTGCCGTTGATAATAGCAGAGATGACTTCGCCCGGTACAAGCATCTTGTTGCGACCGATAGTCGACGAAACAAGGATATTATCGACAGCCCCCACACAGAGCAGGTCGTCGGTATTCATCACGATGGCGTCCTGTGCGATACCTTTCCACACGGAGAGGTCGCCTGTCTCTTTCCAGTACATATAGGCGAGGCTCGACTTCGTGCCGGCACCGTCGGCGTGCATGATGTTACAATACTCAGGGTCACCTCCCAGAATGTCAGGGATGATCTTGCAGAATGCTTGCGGGAAAATGCCCTTGTCGATATTCTTGATAGCGTTGTGTACGTCTTCCTTGGCGGCGCTGACGCCGCGCATCATATAGCGATTGTCCATATTTCAGGTGTTTATTGTTATTCTTTTCCGTTCCAGAACTCCCATGAGGCAAAGGCTTGCAGGAGCAACATCTCCAGTCCGTTCTTCACACTGGCACCACGTTCTGCTCCGCGCTTCATGAAAAGTGTCTCATCGGGGTTGTAGATGAGGTCGTAGAGAATGTTGTTCTCATTCATGGCCTCGTAGGGTAGATTGGGGCACTCTTCGGTCTTGGGGAACATACCCACGGGAGTGCAGTTCACTATCACGTTGTATTCCTTGACGACCTCTGGTGTGATGTCCTCATAGCAGATAGTTTCGGGACGGCGGAATCTGCTCACGTAGACTGTTTCCAACCCCAGCGATTTCAGACCGTAGTTGATGGCTTTCGATGCTCCGCCTGTTCCTAAGATAAGGGCCTTCTGGTGGTGCTTCTCCAGCATGGGCTCAATGCTTTGTGTGAAACCTATGACATCAGAGTTGAATCCTTTTAGTTTGACATTGCTACCTTCGTGGGTCACCCTGATGACGTTGACAGCACCGATGGCACGGGCCTCGGGACTGATGAAGTCGAGATACTCCATAACTTTCTCTTTGTAGGGGATAGTCACATTGAGTCCTTTCAGTTCGGGATTCAAGTCGAGCACTTCTATCAGGTTCTCGATGCTTGGAATCTCGAAGTTCAAATACTTGGCGTTGATGCCCTCATCGGTAAACTTCTGGTTGAAGTAACTGATGGAAAACGAGTGTCCGAGGGGATAGCCAATGAGTCCATACTTGTCCATAGTCGTCTTGCTTATTTGGTCGCGTAATACATTGTGCAGATACCGAAGGTCAACCGACGGAAGCCTGCATCCTTGAAACCTGCCTGCTTGAGGATATCCTTCATGCGCTCGCCCTGCGGGAAGGCCTCGATTGTCTTCGTCAGATAGGAATAGGCATCGGTGTCTTTAGAGATAAGTCGTCCGTAGGTGGGTAGTACCGTATGAGAATAGATGTGGAAGAGTTGCTTCATAGGAAACGAGACAGGTGTGGTCAACTCCACAATGCTCAAGTGTCCGCCCGGTTTCAGTACGCGGCACATTTCTTGCAGACCCTTGTCTAAGTCGGCAAAGTTGCGAATACCGAAGGCGGCTGTTACGGCATCGAAGGTATCATCGGCATACGACAGATGCAAACAGTCCTCCTTGGCAAAGGAAATGATGTCTTGCAACCCCAGTCGCTTGACCTTCTGCCGTCCGATTTCCATCATCCCCTCACTGATGTCTGCTCCGATGAGACTCTTGGGCTTGAGCATCTGAGCAGACAGGATGGCAAAGTCACCTGTGCCCGTAGCGATGTCGAGCATCGTTTGCGGACGATAGGGAGCCAACAGGCCAATAGCCTTCTTGCGCCATCCTCGATCAATGTTCCACGAAAGACGATGGTTCAGTTTGTCGTAACTGGGGGCGATGTTGTCGAACATCTGCTCCACCTGTTCGGCTTTCTCTCCGTCGTGGTAGGGGTTGATCTCTTCCTGTTTATACATTCTTCCTTTTCTCTGTCTTAGTCTTGGATTATCTGGCTTTCAGCCATTCGCTGACATTTTTCTCAATACGGGCGGCAATGTCACCGGTCTCTTCAGCACGGTTGAACTTCACGCCTGTGATGTGTTCGTAGAGTTCGATGTAGCGCTCTGATACACTCTCGGCATATTCATCGGTAATCTCAGGCATCACTTGGCCGGGCTCGTTCATGAAGTTGTGCTCAATGAGCCACTGACGCACGAACTCCTTTGACAGTTGGTGCTGAGGCTCACCCTTTGCCAACTTCTCTTCGTAGCCCTCGGCATAGAAGTAGCGGCTGGAGTCGGGCGTGTGAATCTCGTCGATGAGATACACCTTGCCGTCGCGCTTGCCAAATTCATATTTCGTGTCCACCAGAATCAGTCCACGCTTGGCGGCAATTTCCTGTCCACGGGCAAAGATCTTGCGGGTATAGTCCTCCATCACGGCATAGTCTTCTGCCGAAACCAGTCCTTGTGCGATGATTTCTTCCTTCGAGATGTTCATGTCGTGACCCTCGTCGGCCTTGGTCGTCGGGGTGATGATAGGCTCAGGAAAACGCTCGTTTTCCTTCATTCCGTCGGGCAACTTCACGCCACACAGTTCACGGCAACCGTTTTTGTATTCACGCCAAGCCGAGCCGGTCAGGATGCTGCGGATGATCATCTCCACGCGGAATCCTTCGCATTTCAGACCTACGGTCACCATTGGATCGGGCGTGGAAAGTTTCCAGTTGGGGCAGATGTCGGTCGTGGCATCCAGAAACTGAGAAGCTATCTGGTTAAGCACCTGTCCCTTGAAAGGAATACCTTTGGGCAGTACCACATCAAAGGCCGAAATACGGTCGGTGGCAACCATCACCATCAGGTCGTCGTTGATGTTATACACGTCACGGACTTTTCCGTGATACACACTCTTCTGTCCCTCGAAATTGAAGTCAGTTTTTGTTAATGCTTTCATTATTCTTATATTCTTTGTCGTATTCTTCGTATGCGTTGACGATGCGCGTCACCAGTTTGTGACGCACAATGTCCTTTCCGTTGAGGTTGACCACACCGATGCCTTCTACATTGTTCAATATATGCAGAGCCTCAATGAGGCCGCTCTTTTGGGAGTGGGGCAGGTCTATCTGGGTCATATCGCCCGTGATGATCATCTTCGTGTTCCACCCCATGCGGGTCAGGAACATCCTGATCTGTGCTGGTGTTGTGTTCTGCGCCTCGTCGAGAATCACTACAGCATCACTTAGCGTGCGACCTCGCATAAAGGCCAATGGGGCTATCTGGATAACGTGCTTCTCCATCATGTCCTGTAGTTTTATCTGTGGCAGCATATCTTCCAGTGCGTCGTAGAGCGGTTGCAGATAGGGATCAATCTTGTCCTTCATGTCACCTGGCAGGAACCCCAACTTCTCACCGGCCTCTACGGCAGGGCGACTCAGGATGATCTTCTTGGCTGTCTTCTCCTTCAGGGCTTTCACAGCCAGTGCTATTGATAGATAAGTCTTGCCTGTTCCTGCCGGGCCTACGGCAAACACCATGTCGTTTTCGTTGTAAGCATTGATGAGCCGCTGCTGGTTCTCACTGCGGGCTTTGATGGGACGGCCTGCCACGGAATAGACTACTACGTCGTCGGGTACCTCATCGCGGGTACGCTTACCTTTCACGATATCCAATATGTCCTCTTCTGTCAGCGTGTTGAACCTCAGCACGTGTTGTCGCATTTTCTCACTGCTCTCCTCGAAGGCGGCCATCTGCTCTTCATCGCCCATGATGCGAATGACATTGTCGCGGGCTACGATGCGCAATTTCGGATACAGCGCCCGTATCATCTGTAAATGGGTATTACCAACCCCGTAGAACACAACGGGATCAATATCCTCCAGAACAATATGCTTCTCTATCAAAACTTCTCTTAAAAAATACGTATTTCCAATTTTGCCTGCAAAATTACGAAATAAAAGTGAAACGGCCAAAAGTCTAATCCTGTTTTTCCGGACTTACTTACCGGAAGTAGGGATTCATGCGCACCTCGTCTGCAATAAGGGTACGGGGACCGTGACCGGGATAGGCAACGGTGTCGGGGGGTAGGAGGGCAATCTTCCGGGTCAGGCTCTGTGCTAACTGAGACCATGAACCGCCGGGAAAATCAGTGCGCCCCACACTCATGCGAAACAGCGTATCGCCGGTGAAGATGAATTTTTCTTCAGCGCAATAGAAGCAGACACAGCCTTTGGAATGGCCTGGGGTGTGAATCACTTGCAGGCGATGAGTGCCAAACGTGATAAAGTCACCATCGGCCAACAGTTTGCCTATGGGTGGCGATGTCTGGTTATAGTCGAGTCCCATGCCCATCTGTTCGCACTGCTGTGCCAAATCGGCAATCAGATGAGCATCATCTGCGTGAATCTCAGGCTTCAGTCCATATTCCATATAAATAGTGTCATTGCCGAAGGCATGGTCGAAATGACCGTGAGTGCAAATGAGATGGATGGGTTTCAGTTGTTGGGAGTGCAGATAGTTGAGGATGGTCTCCCGCTCAGTGTCATAGTATGCGCCACAATCGACAATGACGCACTCTTTGGTCTCATCGCTCACCACATAGCAGTTCTCCTGCAGTGGGTTCACCTGAAATACTTTGATGTCTGTCATATCGTTTGCTTTTTCATGCAGGCACGTAGATGATGTGCTTTTCCTTAAACCATTCCTCCTCGAAATAGGTGGCCAGTTCAGCCGTCATGACGATGCGACGAAATGGATGGGTCTCACCCTCCACGTTGCCGCCTTTCAGACAGATGACACCATTGGACAGGGCATTGCGTTGCTCCTTGCCAATATTTTTGTGGACAATTTTCATGAGGTCGGGCAGGGGCATCACGGCACGGCTTACCACGAAATCATATTTGCCTTTCTCGTCTTCGCCACGCAGATGCTCCGGGTGGCAGTTCTTCAGGCCGATGGCGTTGCATACTTCCTGAGCAACCCGAATCTTCTTACCTGTGCCGTCTATGAGCTTAAACTCGCAGTCGGGGAACAAGATGGCCAGCGGAATGCCGGGGAATCCGCCTCCTGTTCCGAAATCGAGGATATGAGTGCCGGGCTTAAAACCGATAAACTTGCCGATAGCCAGCGAGTGCAACACATGGTGCTCATAGAGGTTATCAATATCCTTACGCGAAATGACGTTGATCTTTTCGTTCCATTCGTGGTATAGCTCATCGAGAGCAACCAACTGTTTCTTCTGTGTCTCCGTGAGTGTCGGGAAGTATTTCTCTATCAGTTTCATGCTGCAAAGTTACGAAGATGTGAGCAAAACACCAAATTTTATTTTATGATTTTCGTTTCTTTATTCGTAATACTAAAAGTGGAGAGAGTACAGAAAGTTAGTAAAGCGGAAACATTAAATCAAATCATACGCATGACATCAGTAAAAGTAAAATTCCGCCCTTCAAGTGTCACGGACCGTGAAGGCACAATCTATTATCAAATTATCCATGAGCGCAAGGTACGTCAGTTATTAACCCATTATCACATCTTTCCATCGGAATGGAACCAAAACCGTTCTATGGTTATAGTATCTTGTAATAACGGGCGTAAGTCCTTTATTCTCTCAATACGTGAACGCATCAGATGGGATGTGGAACGGCTGACTAAAATCAGTCGAAAGTTTGATTCCGACGGGATTCCTTACACTTCCGATGACGTGATTGAAGAATTCAATCGCTATGCACATGAATATTCATTGCTCAACTTCATGGAGAATATCATTGCCAAGCTGAAGCAGAACGGGAGGATCAGGACTGCCGAGACCTACAAGACAACCCTTAATTGCTTCAAGGCTTTTTTGGCAACTCAAACGTCTAAGGACGGTTACCGACAGGATGAAGACATCATGCTCGACAGCATCAGTTCTGAGATCATGGAATCGTATGAGGCATGGCTGAAACGGAAAGGAGTGGCGCCCAACACCATCTCTTTCTACATACGCATTCTTCGGGCGGTATACAATCGGGCGGTTGAAGATGAAATTATCGTGAACTGCAAACCTTTCCGTCATGTCTATACAGGTATCGAAAAAACTGTCAAACGAGCTTTGCCACTGACTATTATCAGGAAAATAAAAATATTGGAATTGTCACTGCTTCCGGCATTGGACTTTGCCCGCGATATGTTCATGATGAGTTTCTACCTTCGTGGCATGAGCTTTATAGACATGGCCTATTTGAAAAAATCAGATCTCAATAATGGTTATGTCACCTATCGCCGACGTAAGACCCGACAGCAACTCACCATTGAATGGACAAGGGATATGCAGTTTATTCTTGACAAATACCCGGAAAACGTGTCAGACTATCTGCTGCCCATCATCAAGACCTCCGGCATCAATGAGCGGTGTGTGTATCGCAATGTCGGCTATAACATCAATCACAGTCTCGGACTGATTTCCAAGATGCTCAATCTTAATTTCCGTCTGACAATGTATGTAGCTCGCCATAGCTGGGCATCTGCGGCCAAGGCCAAAGGCATACCTTTGAGTGTCATCAGCGAGGGAATGGGTCATGATTCCGAGACAACCACCAAAATCTACCTTGCCAGTCTCGACGCCTCGATTGTCGACCGTGCCAATGCCGTAATCCTAAGAAGTTTGAAATAGTAATTTTTCTTCCCTTTTCAGCCACGAAATTCCCATGAGAGAACCCCCTCAGTCGGCTCATTGCCTTCATAGGTGATAAGCCTTAAAAAGTGTTACTATGGTGTTTACGATGCCTAAGTATCATACTAACGATGCGTAAGTATCATGTTTACGAATCGCAACTGGCATCTTTGTCGTTGGGGAGACTCCAGAGGGGGGAGTTTTGAACGATTTTTTTGCCGTTTTTTCATGTCCTGCATTCGCTTGTATCGCGACTGCAACCACGATGTCACGAGCATCGTTTCGGATGGCCAAGATGATGTCCAAAAAAATCCGACCGTCTGAGGTCGGGAAAAATATTCGAAAAACAGCAAAACGCCTTTATACAGGACGGTTTTTCGCAAGGTCGAAAAAAATCTGGAAGGTTGTTGATAATCCTTATGTCCGTTATTGGAAGTTGTGCTGTTGAAGTCAATGAGCAATGTCTATGAGTTTGCAACCAAGTGCGGTCTCAATCTTTGCGATGGGCTGCACGGTAAAATTGTGTCTACCTGTTATCCACTTTGAGACTTCAGACTCTTGCTTATGAATCTGGTGGGCGAAATCCTTTTGGCTGAGGTTCTTTGCTTTGAGAACTTTATTAATGCGTTCTGCTATTCCAAAGGAAAGTCCAAATTCAACTTTCTGTTCCTCTGGGATGGCTGCGAGACATTGTCTGAACAATTTATTTTGTACCATAGGAGTAAATTTATATTTCAAATGTAGCACTCTGGATATCTGTTATCATATTCTTCTGTTTTTAATGATACAGTTGCCATACTCGTTTCAGTTTAGTATTCACTGCAAAGATAAGTATTTCTTTAAAAACAAATTCACTTTTGAGTGAATATTTAATAAAGTTTTACTAAAAAAAAGTCGAAAATTCAATATTAGGAGTTGTAAAAAATCTGATAAATTTTGTTGCATTTTTTAAAAAGTGACCAAGAGTGCGGGATATTTTCTGATATTTATCGTATAATAAATAAAAGAGAATTGGAAGCAGAACCCAAGTGGACACAGACAAGCAAATAGTAGAAGCCGTGAAAGGCGGTAGGCGTGAGGGTCAAAGCCTGATGGTCAGCCGCTACGGACAGGTGGTATTTGCCATGATTGTACGGCAAGTACCGCGCACGATGGATGCTGAGGAACTGACGCAAGACACCTTCCTGCGGGCTTTCAGCAACATTGGCAGCTACGATTCCCAGCGGGCATCGCTCGCAACTTGGCTCTGTCGGATAGCCTACCACTTGACACTTGACTTCCTGAAACACAGAAAGCTGCTCACCGTCCCAATAGAGGACGGTGCCGTATGGCAAGTGGGGGGCAGTGATGAGCAGTTGGAAGCGGAACTGAGTACCGGAAGGGAAGAACGCATACAGCGACTGGAACTGCTGATGGACGACTTGCCGCCGGATGAACGTCTGCTGCTGACGCTCCATTATTTCGAGAACCGTCCGTTGGACGAATGTTCGTTTATCATGGACACTACACCTCATGCTTTGGCCAACCGCCTCTACAGAATCCGTAAAAAACTCTACAAACAACTTAAGATGATATGACAATAAACAAAGATACCGACTTGCGCGAAGCATTGCACCGCAAATATGCAGATACGCCAAAGTTGCCGGAGGACTTCTCCGAACGCTTGATGCAGCGTATCGGGCAGCAAGACAAAAAGCCCGCCGGACACCGTCGTGTGTGGCTATATACGGTCATCGGTACCGTTGTCGCCAGTCTCCTGCTGTTGTTGACACTGCATGATGATATTCAGATGGAGCCGAAGGAGCAGCCGATGGTGGCACAACAGATCGTGCGACAGCACAACACAGAGAAGCCGGTGACACCCCAAGCACAGCCTGTTGTAAGTCAAACAAAGACTACGGTTTCTCCACAGCAGGTGAAGATTGTGAAAAAGCAGCCTGCACAGCTACCTCAGACGCCCACTGCCCCTACGGAAGATCAGGCAGTCACGGTTCCTGCAAATCTGCACTACGCCAAGCATGACATCACTGATACCGTCTATCAGGCACCCGGCCGCATGGAAGAATTTATAGTGAAGATGGCCAATTATAATCATGTGAAGGGTGAGCCGCTTGAATGTTCTGCGGACAAGAATGACTCTACAGTCGTCAGTATGGTATACCTCTTCGAGGACAATGAGAATCAGGATCTCTTCGACCGCTTGCTGCTGGCCGCCTGCTGGTATGACTGTAAAACTCCGGGGTATTTTCTCAATTATTCCTACCAACAGTTCTTTTTCTGCCTGAAGGATCTGCGACTGGGGCTGAAGTATCTCTGGATGGCCGAGCGCGTGAATGGCAAGATACTGCTTTACAGCACTCACTCACCCATTGAAGCAGATGTGTCATCGGAATGTTATCAGGAATATCGCGATAAACTTACACATACAAGTATTCAACAAAAAACAACAGAATTATGAAAAAAATGATTATGCTGAGCCTTTTGGCACTCACAAGCATCGCCACACAGGCACAAACGCAGAAGAAAGTGGAAATAACAAAGGGCCCAAGCTATATGATGGCTGTTCCTGAGATCACTTTGGACAAGAAGACTAAGAAGACGACAGTTCAATGGAGGAGCACGGAGAACAATTCGTGGCATGAAGACATCGGTATCTTAGATAATGTACCCGTTATTGACAGCGAATCCATCGAATCCACATTCCTTAATATGTCTCCTACTGCCTCGGAACCAAAGGGATATACGTCTATGACTTGGCTACTGACAGACGAAGGTGACAACACCGTGCTGCACTGCTATTTCCGTATGCCGGCTGACATCGTGAAGAATTTTTGGCTGGGCAACGCAGAGAGTTGTATTCTCGACAAAGAGACTGGTATCATCTATCAAGCCAGAAGCACTGTTCCGGAGCGTTGTTACAACAAAGTGTTCAGTGTGAAGGGTAAGGAGGGCACCGTACTTGACTTGCAAATTCTTTTCCCTCGTCTGCCTGAGACCGTACACGATATGATCATCTATGGGATTCCCAACTGGTATCTGCGAGGATCTGAGGTAAAAAAAATACAGCGGTTGTATGGAACGATATCGTATAGGGAATCGTACGACACCATCCCACAGTTCCACATGGCTCGCATGGTGAAGGAATCTGTCAATTACAACAAGGACAGCATTGATTCGTGGGCTGTTTACACCGATGCTCACCTCATCAAACCGGTGGAGGAACAAACAATGGCTCTTTGGCTCACGCGAGATGCCACCTATCTGGCCATTGCCACCGAACAGAACTGGATTCGCGAATATTATGGAAGAGGCGGTAACACGATCCTTCTTGGTAAGAATGGCCGTCAGTATAAGTGCAAAGGTGTGATGGGTTATCCCGATAATGATCTCTTCTGGCTTGAAGGTTATCCGGGCGACTATTTTGCTATAGTTCTTGTGTTTGAGCCACTGCCGTTAAACGTTGATACCTTCAACTACGTGGTACCTGAGGGCGAACCCTTCAACGCTTGGGGGGCAAACTGGAAAGGTGAAGTCATCTCCAACCTTGACGTTCAGCAACTGCGTAAGAATCAGCACTTATTTAAATACCGTCCGCGAGTAGTCGTGAAATAATTTCTGTTATAAGCGTAAAGCGACATTGCTTTATTACAGGATAAGAATGTAGCTTGGAAGTTTGGTAATCTGGAATTGTCTTTGTATCTTTGCATAAAAAGAAAACAAAGACAATTCCTATGATTAACAACTAATTTTATAGACTTTTTTGTTTTTTAACGTTAACATTTCGCAGAGTTGTGCGTATAGCAAATAAAAAAATAACGCAAAAACTATACATGAGACAATTAACGACTATCATCATCATGGCCTTCTGCGCCATCATGGCACATCCCGTACAAGCGAAAAAAGTAAAAGAGAAAAAGAAAGGTGCAACAATACAGCTTTACGGTGAGGTGTACGACTCTTTCACCAAAGGTGCAGTAAAGGCTTTTGTTACACTGATGAACACAGACTCTACCGTGGTGGACACCGTGACTTGCTATACACGGGAGATGCGCACATACTCCTATTTTGATTTTGAGGTGCCACGCGAGGAAAAGACATATATTATAAAAGCCGTGGCCGAGGGCTACGAAGACACTTATACCAACTACGAGTTGACGCAACTCAATCGTAACCGCTACAAAGATATCCCCACCATACTCATGAAAAAGAAACAGGAAGAGGGCATCTATAAGGACTTGATGCTGGATGGGGTTGTGGTTAAGGGCACGCGAATACAGGTGGCCTACAAGGGCGACACCATCATCTACGATGCGTCGGCATTCAAGTTGCCGGAGGGTTCCATGCTCGACGGTCTGATACGTCAGTTGCCTGGAGCGGAACTCAAGGACAATGGTGACATATACATCAATGGTGAGAAGATAGACTATCTGATGCTTAACGGCAAGGATTTCTTTAAGAACGACAATAAAGTGATGCTTGAGAACCTGCCATATTTCACTGTGAAGAACCTGAAAGTGTTTCATAAAGACACCAAGAAAAGCGAGATGTTGGGCAAACAGGTGGAGGAGCAGGAATATGTTATGGATGTGACGCTGAAACGTGAATATGCCCGCGGATACCTTGCCAATGGAGAAGTCGGAACAGGAACCGATAACCGCTACATGGCAAAGATATTCGGAATGTTCTATACCGACCACACAAATGTGTCTACATACGGTAACCTCAACAATGTGAATGAGACCAGGACACCAGGCAGTGACGGTGAGTGGGATCCTAAAAAAGTGCAGAACGGTGTATTGATTACGAAGCAGGTGGGTATGAACATCAACACGGAGGATAAAAACAGGCGCATAAAGGATAATGCCAGCGTTGTCCTGAAGTGGAGTGACTCCAACAACGAGACAGAGACATTCAGCGAGACATTCTCCGACAACGGAAGCATATTCGGTAACAGTTGGTCGAAAAGTAGAAACAAGAATTTCGCTCTGAACATAACAAACAGCATTCAAATAGATAAAGCTAACCTGTACATCTACAACTCCCTATATCATTCAAACAATAAAGGAAAAGGCGAATCAGAAGACTCTACATACACCACAACGTTGACAAACCGCAATCAGAATATTGGCAGAAACAAGAGGAAATATCTGGCCCTTTATCAATATGTGTCCTGGTCGCAACCGCTGAAGTCGGGTGACTATCTGTTTTTGTCTTTCAACGGTCAATATCAAAACAGTAAGCCAGTCGATGCTTTCAACAGAAACAGCACATTCTATGCCGAGACAGGAACCACTGATATGCGTAACAGATATATTGATAACCAGCAAAATAGTTATAATTTTGCTCCGGAGTTGGGGTACTTACTGCAATTGCCAAAGAATTTTATGCTTGAGGTCTTCTATCTATACAGGCAAGATTACGAGAGCAGGCACAACGAGAGACTGAATCTGGAAAGGTTGACAGAGAGCGAGGGTCAGGAACTGGGATGGCTGCCATCGTTGAGGGAGGATATAGACAAGGCATTTGACAGTAATAACAGCTATCGCTACACAAATCTGACATACAGTCATGTGCCACAGCTGCACCTGCAAAAATACACCCAAACAATGGGATTCTATGTAGACTTGCCATTATATTTCAACACAGAAAGAATGAACTATCATGGACATGAACTCGATACCGTGGCCAGAAGGTCATACGTCGCATTCCAACCAACTATATCATTCCGCACAAGAGGCAAGACACAGAGGCCGATACTGCTGGAGTTTCGCACCAGAGTGACGGCTCCGAGCTTCTCTACCCTCATGCCGTTGAACGATACCTCCAATCCATTGTCATTGAGATTGAACAATCCCGATTTGAAGACTTCAGCGGAACATCATCTGAAAACGCGCTTTACCTTTAAAAACGACAGTATAGGCAGTAACCTATATATAGGATTCGAGATGAGGCTGAAGACAAAAGAGGTTGGTACCCGCACGACATACAACCCGACAACAGGTGTGTACACCAGAATGAATGACAATGTGGACGGCAACTGGACGACATTCATCAACAGTGGCTGGCAGCGTCCGCTTGATGCCAACAAGCGTTTCCGCATAGATTTGTATGGCAAGGCTGAGTATGTACGCAACGTGGACTTTGCTGCAATCACGACACAGTTGACGACTGACGGTGAAAACTTATTGCAGGAATCACCTCTGTCGAAAGTAGACAACGTGAACCTCATAGCACACAGTAAGCTGACATATAAATTGGGAGACTTCTCGGCAGGTGTCAATGCCAAGATTACATCACGCCACACAAGAGGGCAACTTGACATTGTAAGAAGCATCGACGCCAACGACTTCCAGTATGGCATGAATGCCACGTACACCGTACCGCTACTGAAACTGACCTTAGCGACTGACCTGACGATGTTCTCGCGTCGCGGTTATGAGAGTGAGGTGATGAATACGGACGAGTTGATATGGAACGCGCAGTTGTCACGCTCATTCTGCAAAGGTGCGCTGACGGCAAAACTGCTGGCCTACGATTTGTTGCAGAACCTCAGTTCAACACGCTACAGCATCAATGCGCAGGGACGCACGGAGACATGGTATAACTATATACCGAGATACGTGATGTTCAGTTTGGCCTATAAGTTCAGCAAGAAGCCAAAGAAGTAAGTGCTTTTGGCGCACGGACACAGAAGTCGGAACGGAAACTATACGGAGACACAAAATGACAGCATCCGAGTTTGATGATATCGCGAAGGAGTTGCGACCTTGCCTCATAAAGGTGGGGCGCGACTTCTTCAATGATGTCGACAAGGCTGAGGATGTAGCGCAGGAGGTGTTGATGAGGCTGTGGGTGGCACGTGAAAGAATCGCATTTGCCGACAATTTGCGACCATTGGCTATCAGAATGGCCAAGAATGTGTGCATAAGTATGTGGCGGCATGAGCGGTATATCGTAACGGGAGAATATGACAGGGAAAGAGGGCCCACTATAGTGGTAGATACGGAGATAGAAGATCGGGACAATGTGCAACTGTTGCAGCACGCTATGGAGCAGCTGACAGCGGGAGAGCAGCGACTGATGGCCATGCGCACTGAAGAGGGAATGGAGATAAGCCACATAGCTGCGGTGGCAGGCATAACACCACGATCCGTGAGCGTAATACTGAGCAGAGCGAGAAAGAAGATAATAGAGTTGTTAAAGAAAGGAGGGAACCTATGAAAGAGATAGACATACTAACGCAAAAATATCTTGACGGAACCACGACGTTACGAGAAGAACAGCGTCTCGCGGAACTGATTGGCAGCAAATCTGATGCTACGGTGACGGAAAAGGTCATGGTAGAGATGCTGATGCAGCACAGGCATCGTGAGGATGAAATGGAACAGTGGTTGACCGAGGATGAGACGGAACTATATGATAACATAATGAGGCAGCGCAGACAACGCAGAATAATAAGAAAACTGGCTGCTGCGGCATCTATAGCAATGGTCGTAGGTGTAGCATTGTGGTTTGTCACGGGTAGGAAAACCGAGCAAGATAGAATGATAGCGCGACAGACAACAGTAACTGATGATGGTCAAAAGCCGGGAAAAGCCACACAGCAACTACATATTAAAATGGCTGACGTAAATAAAAGGGCAACGAAACAGATTGTCGTTGCGACAGAAAAATTGTCGAAAAATACGGAGAGTGTAAAGCCGGTGAAGCCACAAACTGTTGAAAAGGCCATAGCAAAGGCTGATGACTTGACCCCAACGGACAAGATACAGAACTTGATTGTCGGCATTGAGACAAAGTTGGAGGAGATTGGCGATAGTGTCTACATGGCCCATGTGGAGAATATGATATACACTGACAGAAGGCAGAAGGAACTTGTGGACAAGATGATTGCAGCAGGAGCGTACAAAAAATATAATACCCCCCCCATATATGAGAATCCTGATATTTCAGAGTATAATTTTTAAACAATATAGGACATGAATACCACTCAACATCGATTAGCTATTATATTGTGCGTCTTGATGGCTGTTCTGACGGCAGGGGCTCAGTCAAACAGCAGTGCAAGGCATCTGCAAAAGGGTATAGAGACTTTTCTGGCTTCAGACGGACTGATGAAAAGTACAATACACGATGGGCAAGGAATCTATCAGCACGTTTTCAAAATACCATACGGAGAGAAATGTGTGACGAATGCCAAGGGGATGCCACGCATTATGGAAAGACTGGAGAGAGCATTCACCAGTACGCAAGCGGCTGCGTCATCATCATTTGTCTATAATATTGATGAGAAGGTGACACCGATAAAGGTCATTCAGTTTATCTGGAACAACAGTTACAGAAACAATACGGTATTCCATTATTACCTTGCTAATAATTTAAATTGTCGTTTTTCAACATATACCGATAAAGATGGAACAAGGCATTTTTATGGATTGGTGTGGAACTTTGCTGAGTTTACTGACAAGGACGATAAGCCATACAAGAGCATAGACGGCTACATATTGGAGTTGCACGGCAAACACTGGAGCTATTTGAATATGACCGATGATTACTATAAAAGCGGTGCAAGAGAAACAACTCAGGATGGCCTGAACGGAAACACTGCACCGGACACGCTTGATTTTGTAAAACTAAGGGAGAAAATCAACAGCGTAAGTAAAATGTATGCGAAGGCTAAAGCGGTGAATGACGAAGAGACGCAGGACGCATTGGTGTACGTAATGTACAAACTGAGCAGAGAATATAAGGGTACTTTCGATGCGGCGCAGTTCAAGATATTGAGGGATATGCTCCAGAATATGTCCAACGACACGGTTAATAATAGCCGTAACCGGCTGATGAGTGAGACGCTCGCAACATTCTCAAAGGCCATAGAGGATATTGAGCACCCCCAAAGTGTACAGATAATTAAAGAATCCAGTAACATATACCGTGATATAATGCTGAGTGAGGAGCAGAGCTGGGAACTATTCAAACGGTATGAATGGAGCAAGGCCAAGTTAGGATCTCTTTATGAATGCAAGATAGAGGGAAACACAACGCTGCCGGATGAATATGTGGTTATAAAACCGATGATTTACGACAATACGCGATATAGATACAGGACGCATGACGGTAGCTTCGCATTCAATGGAAGGGTACCGATGGGGCAGTTCGTGAGTATCTCGGAAGGCTATAAAAATACATGGTGGGTGATAACGGATTCCGTGCCGTTGACCATTGACATGGAAGATGGTAATGTTGAGGGATCTGACCTGAACAAGCGTTTTCTGCAATACCAAAGACGCATAAAAAGGATGGCTGGAGAACTGCGGAAATATATGTCGAATAATTATATCTTAGCCCAAACGGGTTACAATGCCATTATGGATTCTATACGTATGATAGGGCAGGAAGCAGTAAAGGAAAATCAGGACAACGTGATACCGGCTTTTTTCTTGGCAGAAGACTATCACAATATACCATACGAACAGTTGGAGAAGGTCATGGACAGGAACAAGGCTTATGCTAACCACATCGTAATGCAACCGGTATGGCAGTATTTTGATGGGGTGAAAAAGCGTCTGCCGGGACGGAAATACATAGATTTAGAGTTGCAAGACACGGCTGGTGTCAAGCATAATTTGAGTGAATATGTCGGCAAAGGCAATTATGTGTTGCTGCACTTCTGGTCGACAAAGGCATGGTGGAGCCGAAGGGAACTGAAATATGTGAAAGATATTGTAAGGGAAAACAAAGACAAACCGCTAACGGTGATAGGCATATCCATGAATCAGGATGAGGAGGATTGGAAAGAATATGTCAAGGCACGTGGTCTGAACTGGACGCATCTGTCTTCTCCGGATAAGTGGGACGGTGATGCGGCAACGGCTTACGGTGTGACTGCGCTCCCTACCAGTGTGCTGA
>CAMWKM010000033.1 GCA_947174835.1 uncultured Prevotella sp. | reverse complement strand
GAAAAAATATTGCAAAAAAACAGAAAAATAGTGGTTTTATTTTACCATCTTCTTTTATAAGTCAGATTACAGGTAATCGTGTAAAGTCTTTTTCTGATTTATCTATCTTTTTTAAAAGCCATTTTCACATAAGACAAGATAATTCTCTGCAATCTATTTTGGAAGAAGTTAATAATATGTGGGAAAAAGAAAATATCAATATTTCATTCAGTAGCGAACGTTTTAATAACAGTATCGAGATATTCACTGATGTGGATAAACTGATACAAGCATATAAGAATATAATAAAACTTTGCGAAGAATGTAGGAGTAATGACGTGGAGCCTATACAAGTTGAGTTAGAATTTTATGATGATGCTAAATCAGAACGAACACTTTTCACAATACACCACATAAACTCTGTGTACAAAAAAACGTCCAAAAATTCGATAGAAAGAATCGGTAAATCTCAGTCAGAACTAATTTCTAATCAAATAAATGGTTTGTGTGATTTGTTTGTGGAAGCCCAATTTGGAGATGGTATTTGTGGTGTTGTGAATTTGTGGGATAAAAATAATAATTTAGAATTTCATGAAGCCGCTAAAGTCATTTCTGGTGTTAAATATATTTTAAGTTTTTAATATGATATATATAATTGATGATAAGCGTTCAAGACAACGTGATTATGGATGGGATGAGAACAAATTTGCGATGTTTCCAGACGCTATTGTTCCTATCTGGAATATGGATGGGCTTCGTGAAAATTGTTCATCAATCATACAAAGTGGCAATGTTGTTCTTTTTCATGAATCATTCTTTTCTTCTGAAGACGAAGAACTATGTTTGTTCAAACAAAAAATAAAGAACAATAGTTCCCTTTATGTTGCATACTTTAGCGGAAGCAAAAGTGGACGTTATGTAGAAAATGATAAATGTATGTTGCCTCCAGATGTTTTGTATCTAAATTTGGAGGTGTTTACAAGAAAACACAAAGAAGGGGAAACGAATTTCAAATATCTTGCTTTTGGAGACAATTATTCTGTTGAATATGGCATAAGACATGAACTCGAACAGGTTAATAAAAAAAATGTTGGCGTACCTCGCATAAATACAGATAAGAAGTTGTTTTTTGCCGTTACTTCCGCAGATGCCGTTGAGCCGCCTTTTAATATTGAGCCTGTTAGGGATTGGGACTATTTTGATAGCGATGTGAGTGATAAAGATCTTGACCTGTTTGTTCGCGAACAGTTTAGGGAATCAACGTATGATGCTATCTATATACCTTTATACATTGGAAATGTTTATTCTGATTTTTTAGGTTTAAGACTGGCAATGCATATTAGGCTTACTTCATCGGTAAATTCTACAACGCCAGTATTTATTTACGGTGTATCTTCTTATGAAGATTTACGGCAGAATGCTTGTTTCGATGTTTTGAAATTCTCTACAGTTTTATTGATTGGTTCTGATAGTGATAGTTTTTCCTTGTCTCTTAATAAAATAGAAAGAACTGATAATTATGATTTTGCATTGCAAAACATACACCTTAATATTCCCTGTAATATTGGCAATAACCATAGTGTTGCTAATAAATGGGCTGTTTATAGATGGTCTAATATGTTGAAACTGGATAACGAAATTTTATTAGAAGATGATGTTAGGGTATCTTTATATTTCAAATATATTGATGCAAAATTTGGTCAACATGACAAATTTAAAGAAGACCAAAAATATTCTGTCCAAATAGAAGGTATTGAGGGAAAAACGATTGTTTACATAGATGACGAATATAACAAAGGATGGAAAGATATTCTTTCTCAGATCTTTAAGGCAAGCAAAGCCAAATGCATTCTCTTTACTGATTTTGACAAGAAAATAGCTCGCGAAAAGTTATTAGAACGTATTTACCGTTTTATAGATGAAAATGATGCCGATTGTTATCTGTTAGATTTGAGGCTTCACGAAAATGATTTTGCCATTGATCAAAGGAAAGAGCTTTCTGGTCATTGTATATCTAAATACATTAAAAATAAGAATATAGGTAATCAGGTTGTAATTTTCACAGCATCGAATAAAATATGGAATCTAAAAGAAGAAATATTTAAGAATGGGGCTATGGGATATGCATTGAAAGAATCGCCCGACTTAAACCTTAAACGTAAAGACTCACTTGAACTTTATAAAGATTTTGTAAATTCAATAAAATCAGCTTGTAATATGTCTTATTTGAAAGATATGGTGACAAAACAAGGAGAATTAGAATCATTATGTTCTGCTACTAAGCAATTAGAAAGCGTTGTCAATCTGCTTGCAAAAGATAATGGTGAAAATGACAAAGATTTATTGGGTGCAGCATTGCTTGCGGAAATAGTATTTGTGGAAGATTTTATAAAGTCACAGGGCTATAGTCTTTTATCTACTGGAAAAGATGATACATTAAAAGTAGAGTTATGTAAAAATACTGGTGAACAAATACCGATTTCTGGTTTTATGTTTTTTAAGCGAGAACAAAATGGTAATTATAGCAATGTAATAGATGTGTCGGATTTCTATAAAGCCCCTCAGGAGCCACCATCAGGATGGTGTAAAGTCTCAAATAGTGACGTTACTTTAGTTGCCGCAACTTTATTAAAAGAATGTTCTTTCTCTGCAAATATAACGAGAAAGTATGTACATTTTAAGCATATCCGTAATACACAGGTGGCCCATAAGATTACCCGTGATACCAAGATCGCTCCTCCTAATTCATCTGAAAGAATAGAGTTCTCAGAAACGGACATTAAAGATTTCTATGACTCACTAATCTATCCGTTAGTTAAGAAATTGTGTACACGAACATAGTATTCGTTGGACAGTAGTACCTTTGCGCTATAAATAATAACACACATTTATATGGCAACATTTTATCCAACATTAGAGATCATTTCAAAACTGAAAGTTGCTCCAACATCAGGAGAAATGACTTTGCTCCATTTCTTGGAAAATGTGTTGGATGACAGTTATGAGGTGTATTTTAACCCCTTCCTTAATGGCGACCGCCCGGATGTGTTGATTATGCGTGAAGGTAACGGTGTAATGGTAATAGAGGTTAAGGACTGGAATTTAGATAATTTTAAACTGAACGAGAAGAAGAAATGGGTGTATGCTCCTAATGGGGTTGTAGTAAAATCTCCAATAGATCAAGTCTTAAAGTATAAGAATAACCTTTTTGACCTGCATGTAGATAAATTGCTGGAGAAGAAGATAAAAGATATTAGGCATTTTAATATAGTGTCATGCGCGGTGTATTTTCACTGTGCATCTCAATATGCGATTGAGCAAATGCTTGTAGCACCTTATCAAGATGATAAGAAATATCAAAACTTTCTCAAATACAATGTAGACTTTTTGGGAACGGATGGATTGGATGAGGAGCGATTTAAAAGCATGTTAGACAAACGGTATCTTTCTCCTCAAAAACATTCTTTTTATTTTACTGATGAGATATATCAAAATTTCAAGCGCATTCTTTCACCTGCTATTCATCTTAAGTCACAAGGTGAACCTTACCATTATTCGCAAAAACAACGTGACATCATATACTCAACTACCTTAGAGCAACGTATAAAAGGGGTGTTTGGATCGGGTAAAACAACAGTGTTGGCGGCTCGGGCTGTACAAGCATATAAACGTGCCCTTCAACGCAACATACAGCCTCGTGTGCTTATTTTGACGTACAATATTACGCTAAAGAATTTTATTCATGATAAGTTAATGAGAGTTGATGAAGAATTTCCTATGGAAAATGTCGTTATCATCAATTATCATTCCTTTATCAATGCAGAGCTTAACAATCTCAATATTGACATTGAAATTCCCAAAGATTACCCCTCAGAACTGATAGGAGAATATTTAGAGCAGCATTATTATAGCAATGTCAAGCTTTTTGAGGAACACCAGCATCAGATTAAGAAATACGATGCCGTGCTGATAGATAAAATTCAAGATTATCATCGGGCATGGATGGATATTGTCAAGCGCTTTTTCCGTGATCCTGATGGAGACTACGTCCTTTTTGGGGATGTTAAGCAGAATATATATGGTCAGCCAACCGAAAAGAAAGATGTTGTCACAAATGTGCGAGGCGTGAATGAATTGAAATACTGTTATCGTTCAGATTTCAAAGTCAGAGACCTTGCTCATTCATTTCAAAGCAGTATATTTCGGGGAAAATATGATATTGACGATTTTAGCGAGAATGACAACACTATAGGTTCTTTAGGTCTTACTATAGATAAGGAAGGATATATAAACTACATGTATCTTTCTAACATAGATACTGTTGCAACGTTATACAATATTATACGCGATAACATTCTGAATAAAGCCAGCAATATTGCGCCTAATGACATTACCGTATTAGGTTACACTACAACTTTACTGCGATTATTTGATTTATATTATCGCCATGCTTCCAGAGAACGTACTAACTCTATGTTGGAAACGGTAGAAGCAATGTATATGACCCACCTTAACTATATGGGCAAAAATCTGAGCGAAGCAGAATCATGGTTCAAAAATATTACTGAACATTTTAGGAAAAAGTTGTTCCCCAACAGGAAACAGCTATATGATAACGATATGATTAAATTGCGCAAGCATATCGCAAAGTTGTTTGCTATTTATGATTTGTACAAAAAGTATAAAGAGACTTTTATAAATCAGCTTAAAGAAGAATGTGATGCTTGCGGAATTACAGTTAATGCTTTTGGGGCATTTCTTGAGCACTACAAGGATGAACTGATGTTATTTGTTCAGCGTGTCTATAGGGAAGATTATCAAATTATTAGAGAGAATAAGAAAATCCATTTTTGGATGAATTCTGGAACAATCAAAATTTCTACTATAAATTCATTTAAAGGATGGGAGAGTGAAGTGGTGTTTCTTATTGTTGAGCCTAAGTATGAACACTCAACATCATTCAATCAATCTTTTGATGAACTCCTTTATACTGGCATACCCCGATGCTGTAGAAATCTCATCGTTCTCAATTTTGGGAATCCAGAATATGACAAAAAGATAAGACCTCTTATAGAAATGATAAAAAAACAATGAAGAAGTCTTAAAATCCAGTACATACAATGACGAATGGAACTCGGACTTAGTCCACTCCTTGATGTTGTTAACGAATGCAAAGATAATTATTTAGATTCAATATACAATGGAACATATTAGCGACGTGATAAAAGAAACTGTTAAAATAAAAACAGAGCCTATCTCTATGGGCTTTCGGTTTTTAGACAAGGAAATTGGAGGATATTATCCAGGCTCAATGACAACAATATGTGGAGCAGAGGATAGTGGAAAGTCTGCATTTGTTATTACGCAGATAAATCACATTGCAGTCGATATGCATATCCCAACACTACTTGTTTTGACCGATATGTCAAAAAGAATATTTCTTTCATGCATGGCAGCATATTATTGTGGAATAGAGACCAATAATATCAATGCACTTTTAGATGAAAAGAAATATCAAAAAGCAATTAAAGATTACTTTAGATTGTTGAAAGAAGCACCCTTGTATGTTGTCAATGTTGAAAACCAGGAAGGAAATGTCCTAAAAATGCTTGAAGGGTTAATAACGTCAAATGGTATTAAAATTGTCTTTGTTGATCAAATTACTCCAGCATACACTGAAAAGCATGAAGTCATATTAACCTCATGGAAAAGTTTAGTCATGAAATTAAATATTCCTCTTGTCGCAACCTCTTGTACGTGGTCTTACCGTGAAGGATTAGAAGGAATAAAGCCTGCATTATGTGACTTGTGTCAAAATGATGTTCGCGGGCAAGATGTCGTTATTGGTTTAATCAAGTACGAACAATTCAATATTTACTGTGATGAAACTGGACAAGATTTGCATGACACAATAGGTGTTGAGATTCTGAAACAAAAAGGTAGGCATAAAATCCGAAAATACCTGTTGCCGTGGAAGTGTCTGTACTTAAGGAATCATACAGAAGGAGAGCAGGATGAGATTAGACTATCAAGTGATTGTAAGATTGATATTCTTATTGATAAATTTGATTTTCCTATAGAGGATAATTAATCTTTACCTCTCAATTAAATTCAAAACCAGTGTTTGTCCGAAATTCTTGAAGTTTTTCGGACTTTTCTTGCTAAATCAGGATAAAATGAGTAATTTTGCACCGTAATAAAAAAGGTAACATCATATCGAACGTGTTAACAAAGCAGATAAGAGAACAGATTGAATCGCAGGGTGAAAACACCTTGTATATGGTTCGTGACTTTGCCGACCTGAATAACGATGGGTTGGTTACTCGTACTTTGTCCCGTTTGGAGAAGGAAGGAATGCTTGTGCGAATATCGCAAGGTATTTATCTTTACCCTCAACGCAATCGCTTTGGAATCTTAAAGCCAAGCATTGATGAAATAGCTGTTGCAATTGCCCAGAAAGACAAGGCACGTATCATCCCATCTGGACTGACGGCTTTAAACAAACTTGGGCTTTCTACGCAAGTTACCATGAATGCTGTGTATCTTACAGATGCTACGGCAAGGGAAATCAAAATCGGCAACAGGACTATTGTTTTCAAACGAAGTGCTCCGAGAAATTTTGCCTACGAGACGGATGTCTTTCCTCTTGTGGTTAGTGCCATGAAGGAAATTGGCGAAAGTAACGTTACAGACGAACACCTTATTAAGATTAAAGAGATGATAAATAAATGTGAAGACAAGGAAGCTATCAGACATGATTACAATATAGCTCCAGGTTGGATCAGAAAAAAACTCAGTTTATGATACCTTGGACAAAACTCTCCGTTGAGGAACGCTTGACAATTCTTGCCAATATAGCTGACAAGAAAGGTATAGTCGAAAATGCTGTTGAAAAGGACTATTGGGTAAGTATGGTTTTGAGAAGCATCTTCTCTTTGCCATACTCCGATGCATTGGTCTTCAAAGGAGGAACAAGTCTTAGCAAAGGATGGAATCTGATAGAACGCTTTTTCTGAAGATATTGATCTTGCTATCGATCGCAAGTTTTTGGGATTCGGCGAAAAACTGAATAAGTCACAAAGAACAAAGCTACGCAAAGAGTCAAAGAAGTTCATTTGTAATACATTGGCAAAAGACATAGAAGGTAAGTTAACGGAATATGGCGTCTTTGATGTATGCCAGATTATTGCCCCGGAGACTTCTGTAAGTGATCTTGATCCTGTAGTCTTGTTTGTAGAATACAATACCGTGCTCAGTCAAACCGTTAACTATATTCCTGAGCGTGTGAAAATAGAAATCAGTTGTCGCTCTCTGATTGAGCCGTTTGAAAAGATTTCCATGCGATCAATGATAGAGGACGCATATCCCGACGAAGATTTCGCGATGCCGAAGGTAGAAGTTCCAACGGTACTGCCAGATAGGACGTTTTTAGAAAAGATATTCTTGTTACACGAAGAGTTTACAAGACCAGGCGGTTGTACACGTATTGAACGACTCACGCGCCATATGTATGACATTGTGAAGATGATGGACAAGCCATTTGCCACCGAAGCGATGAATAACCATGTGTTGTACAACGAGATTGTTGCACACCGCAAGGCATTCACTGCATGGAGCGGATTAGATTACAATACTCATCATCCACAGACAATAAACTTTGTGCCACCAACAGAAATAGAGCCTGTTCTGCGTAACGACTACGAGCAGATGAAATATGGTTTCATCTATAAAGATGCTCCCACTTATGATTATTTGGTGGAAAAACTAAAAGAATTATTGCTTTCCTACAGAAACATTCATTAATTCGAACGAATGTGCTCCGATAGTCGTCATGCTGTTGGGAATAGAAACATTCATGGAACGCATATTCTAATTTGTAAAGGCTAAAGTAAACGAACTTTTCCTGTTACTCTTAAAGATGCTGTTTACACCTCGTAAACCATATGTTTCGATGTTGTTTTGTGTGATATTTTGATAATAAAATATTCCATAGTGCCTCTTTGTCTGATGTTTATATATGACAGATAATAAATTGAATGTTAAGTATTAAATGAGTTCGACCTAATTAGATCGAACTCACATTTTTTTTATTTTATGAAGACCTTCTTGATCGCCTCATTGTTCATCTTGATAATGTTAATGCCTTTACGAGTGTTATTTGTTCTCTTCCCATCAAGATTGAAATATGAGGATTGGATATCATATTTACTAATAGCGTTTATATCTGATGTCTCAATCTCTTTGATGTCAAAGAATTGTCCCCATTCTGGGTGCAGCCAATAAATATCTCCTGAGCCTTTAGGAACGTACAACGTACATTCGCTTCGATTGATTCCACTTAGAGATTCGCTGCCAGCAGAAGGTGGAGTTGGATTCCATGAATAGAATTTTTTTACCATTTTACACCTATCAAATGCATTATTCCCAATATATGTAACTTTTTCACCTAAAGAGACTATTTGTAATGAAGAACAACCAGAAAAAGTAGCGACTTCAATCGAATTGACATTATTTCCTATGCTAATAGAAGTAAGAGAACTACAGTTAAAAAATGCTCTTAAACCAATTCCATAAATAGAAGTCGGAATTTCTATATTTGCAAGAGCAATGCAATTTTCGAATGCGCCTTCACCGATCCATGTTAACTGGCTGGGAATAGAAGTCGGAATTTCTATATTTGCAAGAGCAATGCAATTTTTGAATGCGCCTTCACCGATCCATGTTAACTGGCTGGGTATTGATATTTCAGAAAGAGAGACACACCCATTAAAAGCGTTATCGTAAATGTGTGTGACACTATTAGGTAAAATAACTTTTTTAAGGCCTGTATCATCTTTAAATAGATTCGTTGCTATGCTTGTTACTTTTTCACTAATAGTAAGGTCTGTCAATGACGGCAAATTCATAAAAGTACCATAGGAGAATTTGTCTATGGGTCTTCCCAAATACAATTCTTTTAAAGGACTATTCTTGAACATCTCATAATAATAATCTTCTCCTGTGATTCCATTTTTATTTAATTCTATGTTGGAATCGGAATCTTTAAATATTACACTCTTTAATGAAGTGGCAGTTCTAAACTGTGTTATTGCTTTTATTTTAGGTCCAATTACAAGTGACATCAAAGATTCATAGCCTGCAAGAATGTTAAAAGTGGTAGCCTCCCCATCTATCACTAACCGTCTTAGGTCATTCCCAAAATCGGGTTTCTGATAATGACTATTTCTGGAATAGTCGAAATCCCGATAAGCTTCAACGGAAAAAATCATCGTATTATCATCAAACGCTAATGATGAAATATGAATAGGTTTTTTACATTCTTCAAAAATAATCTTTTTTATACCACTGGTGGCGAAAGCGTTGCTTAAAATCTCTGTAAAACTTGCTGGTATTATAACTTCTTGTAATTTCGTACAACCATGAAAAGCATACTCTTCAATAGTTGTTGCTGATTCTGGGAGGTGCACTATTGTAAGATTAGACATGCCTTGAAAAAAATACGCTCCAATGTGATTTATAGACGTTGTATAGCGATCTAAGTATGAACTCCCACCATTTGTGATGTTTGCTTTACTCATGTCAAGATCCTGCAAATTTGTCATCTTTTGAATTGCAAGAATGTCTGTTCCGTTAATGTCGCCAGATATTTTCAGGTACTTTACTTTCTCAAGATTGTTTTTTCCGATAAGGCTGAGTAGAGTTCCGCTCGTAGAAATATTAACAGAATAGTTGTTCTGGCCTGACGTATTCCGGTCTGTTGCATATACGATATTGTTGATTATAGGACGACGCGAAATTAGTTTTACGCTCATTTTCGGATTATCTGCTGTAAGGATAGCCGATTCTCCGTTTATCATGACACTCATTTCGGCAGGACTGGTACTCATTCGTTGTAGGAATATGCTGTCTTCATTGGGGGAAACAAATACAAAGGATTTATTTGAAACACCATTAACTTCAATTATATTATTATTATCGTTTCGTATTCCTATATAAAGTCTGTTGTCTATTCCTCTTGCAAAAACTTTGTCGTATTTTGTCCACTCTATATTTTCAATTAAGTGTGGATATGCCTGTTCTGAGACGATAATAGTATCAACGTGTAAGGATGAAATGTCAAATAAAGGTCCTTTTAAACCAATGTCTTCTGCAAGATATTCTATTCTACTTATATTTTTGCAATTATAAAACGCATAATTGGAAATACTTTTTATGGATTTGGGGAATGTAACATTTTTTAATGACGAACAGTAAGCGAATGTGCTTTCTTCAATAGTCGTCACGCTGTTGGGAATTGCTATTGACGTGAGTCCACTACAATATTCGAACGCCCCTTTTCCGATAGTCGTCACGCTGTTGGGGATTGCTATTAACCAGAGGCTACTACATTTTTGGAACGTCCCTTTTTCGATAGTCGTCACGCTGTTGGAGATTGCTATTGACCCGAGTCTACGACAACCGTAGAACGCCCTTTCTCCGATAGTCGTCACGCTGTTTGGGATTGCTATTGACTTGAGGCTACTACATTCTTGGAACGCCCCTTCTCCGATAGTCGTCACGCTGTTGGGGATTGCTATTGATGCGAGAGCATAACATTCATAGAACGCCTCTTTTTCGATAGTCGTCACGCTGTTGGGGATTGTTATTGATTTGAGAGCATAACATTCAGCAAACGTGTTTTTTTCAATAGTTGTCACGCTGTTGGAAATGATGACCGATTCTAATTTACATTTTTGGAATGCGTATTCTCCGATAGTCGTTACGCTGTTGGGAATAGTGATTGACGTTAAATCATTATACTCGAACGAATGTGCTCCGATGGTCGTCACGCTGTTGGGAATAGTTACTACACCAAGGTAAAAGCAATTTTGGAACGCATATTCTCCAATGGCCGTCACTTTTAGGGTTCTTTCCAGATAAGTGACTTCTTCGGGTATGTCAATGGCCCCACTGGGGGCAAACGCGCAACGTGCAACTTCCAGTTCTGTACTATCATTAATATAGTTGTAACTGATATTTTGGACGGTAAAGTCGTAGGCCTGAGCCTTGTTGCTGGTCATGCTTATGAGCACAACGAGCAGAAATATAATATTAAAGCGTTTCATTTATTTTAGTAATTACAACATGTATAACTTCAGAAATCTGTTCCTTTTGGTTTATTGCATTAGAATAAAACTTGACTATAGCATTGCCGATAATGGTGCGTTTTTTATTCATTTTTACTTTACTCCTATCTTCAATAGTTATGAGAGCAGACCCTTTAAAAGTCCAAATATTACTAATCTTATTCAAAGAGTCTTCTTTAATTTCAATCTGAGAAACTCCCGTAATGTTAAAATCAAATTTCGGCCATTCAACCTGATTTGTGTTCGCCCAATGTTTATTGATGAAATTTTTGATAACATTGGCTAATTCTACATTTTTACTCATAAATTAATTACTTTCATGTCTATAGCAACCCAGATTCAACGGTTAATAAAGTTAAACGGAAAGACGTGGGTGCTCTACTTCTCGCTTATCCCGATGTAGGGCTCTCGCATCGCCTTGCCAAGGATAAGCAACTCAAGATAGCCCACGTCGTGATATATTGAAACTGTTCGCTCTTAAGAGCGAGCAGGGTACAATACACCCAAAGTGGACATTCCGATTGCGTCTCTTCTTGGCTTGGAATTTGCGAGATTCTACATCAGAAGATAACGTTCGTAACGTCCTATTTTCCAACAAAGTTTTGACCCTCTTGCCTTTTCAGACAATTTGAGTCATGCGCAAAGATACAATAAATTCCACAAATAATCTCCGTTTTCCTGCAAAAACAAATAAAAAAGGTATAATTTCTCTATTTTTGCTCGTAATTTTTATGGGAAATACCAATGTCTTTGACCAACAATTGAAATTTCGAACATAAAAAAGTCATTTTCAAGCCCTCTTGTTTGGTATGTAGTGAGATCGTCTTATTTTCAGCTTTTACTAAGAAAGTTTTGCTTTTTACAAATAATTGTTTACCTTTGCAGCCGAACTAAATATATAGATCATTATGAAAAAAATAATGTTATCAGTAGTTTTGTTGTTGAGTTTCTTTTCATTACAAGCACAAAAAACATCGAATATTCAAATGTTGGAACAATTCTACAATAATTACTTTTCTTATAATATAACTGACGATAACTTTGTTAGATTGGATTCATTGGTACAATCTAATTGTACCCCAGAATTTGTACAAGCATGGAATAGAGATATAAAAGACATAGGTTTATATGATCCACTTACCAATGGTTTTTGTGAAGATTTTGATACGATGAAAAATTCTCTTTCCATTCGAGAAGAAGATGATCACTATATAGTTTCATTCTGCTATTATACTTGGCCTGACAAAAAGAAAGAGACCGAAAGCGTGATAGTCTACGTTAATAACAAAGGTAAGATCAGTCATACTAAAAGACCTTCAGATGGATATATGACGCCTGCTTTATAATTGTCAATATCATGATAGTTTAATGTTTTAAAAATAATTAAATTTCTATGAAGTATTTTTTCGTCTGTTTGTTTGCGAGTTGTTTTTTTATCAACAAGTTGTTTGCTATTGATACTATCAGTTATATAAACAACAAGGGTGAAATTTTTGTTTCCAATAATTATGTTGATTCTTTTTGGGCAGACTCTGAAATGTCGCATAGTTCTTCAAGTTATATTGAAAAGTATAACATGACTATTAACATGAGTAATGGTTACTATTTAGTTCGTTTCTATCTTAATATTAGCAGAAAAGATGTTAATGAAGACATTGCCTACTTTGGAGATGTATTTTATGATAAAATCACTTTTGAGTATTATAATATTAATGGGGTTAAAGGCAACGAGAGTACATATTATAATGATGGTATGTGGTTTAAATATAATTATTGGTCATTTGCAGCGTATTCAGATAATCCTTGGACAGAATCAAATGATTTGACGGCTTATGAAGTTAAAATGTCAAATGATTGTTCTGCATTGATATTACGTGGCGAACGGGATTCTATCGACCCTCCCTTGATGAGCGTTTTTTTACTCTATGGAGGAAAGATAAAATTAGTTTACAACAAAAATGTAGAGATAAATGCAGTCAACAGCAATGCAAGTCGTACAACATTTGATATTCAGAAGATAATATATGATGCGGATGACAAATTGATTCCAAACCAGAATAGAATCGTATTTGAAAATAAAAGTGTCCTTTTTGAATAGACACTATGTAATGGTAATGAGTCATTCTAAAAACAAATACCGTGTGGATAACCACACGGTATTTGTTTATTCGCCAATCAGCCGCAGACCTTCTGCGGTCAGGTAGGGTTTCATTTGTTCAAAAGTGAGTATGACAGCGGGCATACCAGCTGCGTAATAGGAAATCTCGTATGGCTGGTACTGGAAGATGAAGTCTTTGTCAGTGATACGCATATTGGAAATTTGCAGATCGTTGACATCAATAAGCAGATACTCCGACAGAGTGTTTGACGTGTTCTCGCTGTCACCCTCCTTGAAGTAATCCAGAAGCTTGGCCTGAAACATTGTGCGGAAAGCCTGACTATCTGTGTTCTTCAAGATCTCAGTGCCAATGCGCTTGCCGGTTTCCTTATTGAACGTCGTACCAACGATCCACCCGATACCATGAGCACCGCCTGTGTAGTGGTAGCCTACATCAGTATAGGTGACATAGTGCTCGCAGTCGTGTTCCATCGCGAGGTTGTTCTCAATGTTCCAATTGAGCATGGGATCTATGTCCTCTACGTGGTCTGCTTTCATTTCGGCCTTTGTCTCTGCAATCTCAGACTGCATCTGATTGTAGATATGTTCACCTGTGGCTTGGAAAGCCTGCTGGGCATCGTGGCTTTGGCTGTAGTTGGTGGCAAAAGCTTCGAATCTGTTACCTACGTACTTAAAGATGGAGTCGGACAGCGCAGTGCCGGTTGATGCCGGAACATCGGCCGAGATAGAAACCGTGGAGTCGGCAGAACAATAACTCAAATGAATGAATTGCAGTCCTGCCGATTGCCCGTCTTCAGACGAACCGATGGCTGTTTCCGTCGCATCGTCCTTGCTGTCTTTCGCATTGCCAAGGTACTGTCTGACTCTGTCGCAACTGGCGAAGAGCAGCAGTACCGCAGCAAGTGTGAAAAATGTTTTCTTCATATAGATGCCAATGTGTTATTCGCCTTTGATAGCTGCCACACCGGGGAGCACCTTACCCTCGATGGCCTCAAGCAGTGCACCACCACCGGTAGAGATGTAGCTCACCTGATCGGCCAGACCGAACTTGTTGACGCAAGCCACAGAGTCGCCGCCGCCAATCAGCGAGAAGGCACCCTCGGCAGTGGCCTCGGCAATGGCTTCACCAATAGCGCGGCTGCCAGCAGTAAAGCTGTCGCACTCGAATACACCGGCAGGACCGTTCCACAGAATGGTCTTGGCACCCTTGATAGCCTCGGCAAATGCCTTCTGGCTTGCAGGACCGGCATCGACACCTTCGAAACCTGTGGGAATGTTGTTGGCAGGGCAGGTGATGATTTCAGCACCGGGCTTCACCGTCATCGTACCGAAGTCGAGACCATTGGTAGCTGTGCAGTCTGAACCGAGCACGAGTTCAACACCGTTTTTCTTGGCCAGTTCCTCAACGCCCAGGGCTACATCCAACTTGTCCATCTCGACGATAGACTCACCGATCTCACCGTTGTGAGCTTTGGAGAATGTATAGGTCATACCACCGCAGAGGATGAGCTTGTCGACCTTGTTCAGCAGATTCTCGATGATGCCAATTTTTGAAGACACCTTGGAACCGCCCATGATTGCAACAAATGGACGCTTGATGTTGCTCAGCACATTGTCAACAGCCTGTACTTCCTTCTCCATCAGCAGACCCAACATCTTGTTGTCGGCATCGAAGTAGTCGGCGATAACTGCGGTAGAGGCGTGTTTGCGGTGAGCGGTGCCGAAGGCATCCATCACATAGCAGTCGGCATAAGAAGCGAGCGTCTTGGCGAAATCCTTCTGACGGCCCTTCATTTCCTTCTTGGCTGCATCGTAAGCAGGATCAGCCTTGTCGATGCCAACGGGCTTGCCTTCCTCCTCGGGATAGAAGCGCAGGTTCTCCAGCAACAGGGCTTCGCCCATCTTCAGGGCTTTAGCAGCATCCTGAGCCTTGGCGCAGTCGGGAGCGAAAGCTACGGGAACACCCAGTGCCTGCTCTACGGCCTCGCGAATCTGTCCCAGCGACTTCTTTGCATCAACCTTGCCTTTGGGCTTGCCCATGTGGCTCATGATGATGACAGCACCGCCATCGGCCAGAATCTTTTTCAGGGTGGGCAGTGCACCGCGGATACGGGTGTCGTCGGTGATCTTACCATTCTCGTCCAGGGGCACGTTGAAGTCAACGCGCACGATTGCCTTCTTACCGGCAAAATTCATTTCGTTGATAGTCATTTTTGTTTGCAATTTAAATTTTATAAATTTATAGTTTGATTCTAACTGACTGCAAAGGTACGATAATAAATTGATAATCGGCTATCGCCAATTGAGAATTTATACTTTTTTTGCGTCCTTGTGCAGTGTCTGCTATCTGTAGTTTACAAAACAGACTTAGAACGAAAATCTCCATTTTGCTCCGACCGTCAGCCAAATGCCGGGCTGCGGCACGTTGCCATAGTCTACATAAGATCTGTTGTCCAACAGGTTGTTCGCCTCTGCGTATAGAATATAGCGTTCTGTCGTCCAGTTCAAACGAGCATCCAACAGGGCGAAAGGCCGGTAGTCGCAGACTTCTCCTTTGAAGTTTGTGTAGGTGCCGGTTCGGTCTTGCCAGCGAAAGTTGAGGCCGAGGCTCAGCCGGTGCAGGATGTCCAGTTGTGTGTTGACCACCAGTTTGTGCTTCAGGTATTCCAGTGCATACTGTGAGACCATGTTCGGTTCCAGGTCTTTGTCTTGGTCGATGTAACTGTAGGAGCAATGGAGCGAGGACAATGGGGAACGGAAGTGTGGCAGTCTCTTGAAGTCGATACTAACACTGGCCTCCATGCCTATGGAGTTGATTTTCGTGTGGTTTACGCTTCGCCATACCGCTTGATCGCCCAGCGATGTGTCCATGATCCAGTCAATCATATCCCTACCGTGATGATGGTAGGCTGTGACTTTGGTTGCGAGGGCAGGGGAGTGGTACTGTATGCCGGCCTCTATTGCCCGCATCTCTTCCGGCTTCAGGTGTGGGGAGGCAGCATATCCCTGTAGTTTGTAGTACATTTCCGTGAACGATGGCAGACGCAGTGACGAATTGTATGAGGCGAATATTTTCCAGCGATTGTCGAGACGATAGCTGGCATCAATGCCCGGATAGATGCTCATGTTCATGTTGCTCCATGAACTTTTGGCGGCTATGAACCCTGCGGAGAGCGTCAGCCTGTTGAGTAGAATGTTGTGTTCCAGATGGGCAGAGATATTGGTGCGGTTCACTCCCAGCGTGTAGTCGCGATCAGTGCCGCTGATGTGGTGTGTCTGTGAGAGGGGCTCTCCCAGATTGCCGCTGACTAAATCCTCGTTTCTGAGTTCTGCACCGAAGGCTGTCCGTCCGGCAGACCAGTCAAAATAGCTGTTCAGTTTTAAACCATATATGTCGCATCTGTTGTAATTATATTTCATCATGTCCGGCTTTCCTCTATAGCCCTCATAGCGGTCTCGGTTTTGGTTCCAGTAGATAGCCGGTTGGAAGTGGATGGCACCTCGTTTGTTCTCTCCTTGAATGGCGGAGAATATTTTCGCAGTGTGCTGATATTGGTCATCGGCTTGCCAAGCGGGCGAAGCGTAGAATGTGCTGCTGCCCCAACCTTTGTCGGCCAGTCCCAGATGCCACGACAGACGTACTTGCTCATCGTCGTAGCTGCCTTGATAGAAAGCTTTGGAACTGTTGACGTCTGTGTTCAGCCTCCCATTTGCGGCTCTTGAAAAGCCGTCGCTGCGGGCATAGCTGCCGCTTAGGGAGTGACGGGACGAGGAAGAACTGACGGCAGACACCAGTCCGGCCTTGACATAGCCGAAAGAGCCGCCTTCCAGATTGAGGTCCAGGTTCTTGCTGTTCCCCTCCCTGTTCCATTCGCTGACAGTGACAATGTTGATGGCTCCTACGAGCGAAGAGGTGCCATACACCCGTCCCGCAGGCCCTTCAAGAACCTCGATCCTGACTATCTCGCTAAGTTGCATGGGCAGGTCGAGCACATTGTGTGCTGTCTGTGGGTCGCAGATGTTGATGCCATTCAACAGAATGGTAATCTGTTCCTGCGTTCCACCTCTGACGGAAATGTCGGTCTGAGAGCCAATCGCTCCGCGTTGTCTGACATCTACGCCAACGGCATATTTGAGCAAATCGTTAATACTTTGTACTGGCGCCTGCGCAATATCCTCGCGGCTCAGTACAGTGACCATTCTCGCCGCCTGACTCTTTGTCAGCGGAGCGCGGGAGCCTGTGACGGCAACATCGTCGAGCCAGACTTCTTTGTTTGCCTTTGTGGAGTCAACGCGCCACGTCTCGTCGCTGATGCCCGTCGCCTTTGTTGCAGACAGCGTAGCTACACTCAGCACGGAAATCAGCACCTCGCGTTTCAGGCAAGCAAAGAGCGAATAGCCTTTCCGCAGGAAATGGCGGAAGACGATGAACTCGCGCTTCTTGAATACTGGTTTGTACATCTTGTTGTAAAATTGTTGTTGAAAATAAAAAACGCCTGCAAAGGTAATATTTTTTTAGAAACTACGTCAGTTCGGGATAAGAAAAAGTATCCTTTTCAGCACCAATTCGGCCACTTTTTCACGAGCCGTCATATCGAGGGCTTCGATCCGTCATTTCTTCCGCCTTGATGTGACGGATCGCATTTATGGGGAAAATGACACGAAGTGACAGTGACAAAGTGACATTAAGGTGTTTCCATTTTCTCCATTTATATGCATACTATAGTTATATTATTATATAATTATAATTATATAATAATATAATATATTACTTATATGTTTCCATGTATATTGAAACCTGCTTAATGTCACTTTGTCATTTGTCACTTTGTCATTTTTTTTGACCAGAGATACATCAAGCAGGACCTTTTTGAGAACAAGCCGGAAGCGTTGCCGGTATATGTGGAGAGAACGACTCAATTGACGTTGTTTTAAGAGAAGCTTATCCCGAACTGACGTAGAAACTCCTGTGTCTTTTGTGGGTAAAGTGAAAAAATGGAGCATATTTCTTTGTCTGTTCTCTATTTTTTTAGTACCTTTGCAGCCGCTAAGAAGCGAACAATATTGTTATAACATTAAATAGTTTTATGAATTTCACAATGTTAATTACCGTCCTTGTGACGGCTATTACACTGGTGGCATCCGCCTATGTGATGGCGAAACTATTGGGCCCGCGCTCTTACAACAAGATCAAGGGAGAACCGTTTGAATGCGGTATCCCGACGCACGGCTCCAGTTGGATTCCCATCAATGTAGGCTATTATTTGTTTGCCATCCTCTTTCTCATGTTTGACGTAGAGACGGTGTTTCTCTATCCATGGGCAGTAGTTGTGAAGCAGTTCGGTTCGATGGCTCTGCTGTCGATCGGCTTCTTCCTGGTTGTATTAGTATTTGGTCTGGCTTACGCTTGGCGGAAAGGAGCACTGGAATGGAAGTAAGAAAACCGAAAATCAAGGCTTTGCCCTACGATGAGTTCAAGGATAACGAGTCGTTGGAGAAGATTGTTGACGAACTCCATGAGGGTGGTGTCAACGTAGTGACGGGCAATCTCGATTCGCTCATCAACTGGGGACGCTCTAATTCACTGTGGTCGCTCACCTTTGCTACTTCCTGCTGTGGCATTGAGTTCATGGCTTGCGGCTGTTCCCGCTATGACTTTTCGCGCTTTGGCTTTGAGGTTACACGTAATTCTCCCCGTCAGGCCGACCTGATTATGTGTGCCGGTACTATTACCCACAAGATGGCACCTGCCTTGAAGCGTCTGTATGACGAGATGGCAGAGCCGAAGTATGTGGTGGCTGTTGGTGGTTGTGCTATCAGCGGTGGCCCGTTTAAGCAGAGCTATCATGTGGTGAAGGGTATTGAGGAAATCGTGCCTGTCGATGTGTTTATTCCCGGCTGTCCTCCCCGTCCGGAGGCTATCCTCTATGGTATGATGCAGTTGCAGCGTAAGGTGAAGATTGAAAAATTCTTCGGTGGCTCCAACCATAAGCAGACGAAGGAGGAGGCTTTGCTGGGCGTTTCCAACGAGGAACTGATCTATGGTCGTGGTGGCAAAAAGCCTATCGTAGTGACCGATGTCCCGGAGAGTTTCGTAAATGAATTGAAATCTGCAGAGTCTGCGGAATCTGTCGTTAAAGTAGAGGAGGAAACGAAATGAAACTGAACCATCTCGTATTTGACTTTGACAAGTTCGCTCAGGAAATGGCGAACCTGAAGAATAAAAAGCACTTTGACTTTCTGGTGACTATCGTGGGCGAGGACTTCGGAGAAGAGGGCCTTGGTTGTGTCTATATTCTGGAGAATACGGATAACCATGAGCGCACGAGCGTGAAGGTGCTGGCCCGCACTCAGATGTGTGGCGACGGTCAGATGAAGGCTTACATTCCAACGGTCTCGAATCTGTGGAAAGGAGCCGATTTGCTGGAACGCGAGGTTTATGATTTCCTCGGTATCGTGTTCTTGGGCCATCCCGATATGCGCCGTCTGTTCCTGCGCAACGACTTTAAGGGCTTCCCCTTACGTAAGGACTTTCAGGCTACTGATGAGTACACGCTTGAAGACGATGTGGAACCCGATTGTGGTCTGGAATACTACATAGATAAGAACGGTGTGTTGCAGTCGAAACAGAATCGTCTCTTTACTGCCGACGACTATGTGGTTAATATTGGTCCGCAGCACCCGTCGACTCATGGTGTGCTCCGTTTGCAGACGGTGCTCAACGGTGAGACCGTGAAGCGCATCTATCCGCATCTGGGCTATATCCATCGTGGCATTGAGAAGATGTGGGAGTCGATGACCTATCCGCAGACGCTGGCTCTGACCGACCGTTTGAACTACCTCTGTGCCATGCAGCAACGTCATGCGTTGGTGGGTGTCATTGAGGAAGCTATGGAAGTGGAACTGACTGACCGCATCAAGTATATTCGTACTATCATGGATGAGTTGCAGCGTCTGGACAGTCACCTGCTGTTCACGTCCTGCTGTGCTCAAGACTTGGGTGCTCTGACTGCATTCCTTTATGGTATGCGCGATCGTGAGCATGTACTGAATGTGATGGAGGAGACAACTGGTGGTCGCCTGATTCAGAACTACTATCGTATCGGTGGATTGCAGGACGATATCGATCCCAACTTCGTGAAGAACGTGAAGGAACTGGTGGCTTATCTGCGTCCGATGATTCAGGAATATATGGATGTGTTTGGTAACAATATTATCACTCACAACCGTCTGGAGAACGTCGGCCCGATGTCACTTGAGGATTGTATCAACTATGGTGTGACCGGTCCTGCCGGACGTGCCTCTGGTTGGAAGAACGACGTGCGCAAGAATCACCCCTATGATATGTATGCAAAGGTGGAGTGGGAGCAGTGCACAGAGACTTCCTGCGATTCGATGGGTCGTTATCTGGTTCACATCAATGAGATGTATCAGAGTCTCCGGATTATCGAACAACTCATTGATAATATTCCAGAGGGTGACTTCTATGTGAAGCAGAAACCTATTATCAAGGTTCCGGAGGGACAGTGGTACTTCTCTGTGGAGGGTGCTGCCGGTGAGTTTGGCGTCTACCTTGACTCGAAGGGCGACAAGAGCCCTTACCGCATGAAGATGCGTCCTATGGGACTCTCGTTGGTGGGTGCTCTTGATCCGATGCTGCGCGGTCAGAAGATTGCCGACTTGGTGACTACTGGTGCTGCCATTGATATTGTTATACCCGATATTGACAGATAATAATTAAGGTATGGAACATATATTTAATTTTCAAGATGTGACCACTTGGTTCCATGCTCTGCTGACGCAGACGTTGGGATTGGGTGAGTTCTGGGCGATACTGATAGAGTGTGTGCTCGTGGGATCTGTAATCCTGGGTGCCTACTCAGTCATCGCTATGATTCTGATTTTCATGGAGCGTAAGGTCTGCGCCTACTTCCAGTGCCGTATCGGTCCGGTTCGCGTAGGTCCGTGGGGATTGCTACAGGTTATCAGCGACGTGCTGAAGATGCTCATCAAGGAGATTTTCTTCGTTGACAAGGCTGACAAACTGCTCTACATCGTGGCACCGTTCTTGGTTATCATCGGCTCTGTGGGTGCTTTCGCTTTCTTGCCTTGGAACCGTGGTGCGCATATCCTCGACTTCAATGTGGGCGTGTTCTTACTGACGGCCATCTCGTCGATAGGCATTGTAGGTATCTTCCTGGCCGGATGGGGCTCTAACAACAAGTATTCTGTGGTGTCGGCCATGCGTGCTGCCGTGCAGATGATCTCTTATGAGATGTCGCTCTGTCTCTGCTTGATCACGGCTGTGATTCTGACAGGTACAATGCAGGTGAGCGGTATTGTGGAGTTCCAGCGTGGTTCTTGGCTCATTTTCAATGGCTTGGCTGCTATTCCTTCCATCATTGCCTTTTTGGTGTTCCTCGTTGCAGGTAATGCTGAGGCTAACCGTGGCCCGTTTGATATGGCTGAAGCTGAGAGTGAGTTGACCGCCGGTCACCACACGGAGTATTCGGGTATGGGCTTCGGCTTTTTCTATCTGGCTGAGTTCCTGAACCTCTTCATCATCGCAGGTATTGCCGCCACCGTATTCTTGGGTGGATGGATGCCCCTGCATATTGCTGGCTTGGATGCCTTCAATATGGTGATGGATTATATTCCTGGTATCGTGTGGTTTATGGGTAAGTCTTTCCTGCTGGTTTGGCTGCTCATGTGGATCAAGTGGACATTCCCCCGTCTGCGTATTGATCAGATCCTGAAACTGGAGTGGAAGTATCTGATGCCGCTGGCACTGATCAATTTGGTGCTGATGACGGTTGTTGTGGCATTGGGCTGGTTCTTTGAGCCTGCTGCTCTCTAACCCTATTAAAACTAATAGAATATGGAAAAAGAAAAATCATATTTCGGAGAAATCGGGCACGGCATCAAGACTTTGGCTACGGGTATGAAGATAACCCTTGGCGAGTATGTCAAGGACTATTGGACCAATAAGTCGACTGAGCAGTATCCCGAGAACCGCAAGACTACCCTCCACGTGGCCAAGCGCCATCGTGGTCGTCTGGTCTTCAAGCGCAACGAGGATGGCGGTTATAAGTGCACTGCCTGCACACTCTGCGAAAAGGCTTGTCCCAATGGGACTATCAAGATTACGGCTCACATGGCCGAGGATCCTGAGACGGGCAAGAAAAAGAAGGTGCTCGATGACTATCAGTACGACTTGGGGGACTGCATGTTCTGCCAACTCTGTACAAATGCTTGCAACTTCGATGCTATCGAGTTTACCAACGACTTTGAGAACGCTGTGTTCGACCGCTCGAAACTGGTACTCCATCTTGACAAGGAGGTCTATCAGGGCGGTTCGCTGCCTAACCTGTTGGAGGGTGGGGCAGACTGGCAGGTCGGTAAGTTTAACACTAAAAAGAAGTAAACGACTATGGCAAGTATTGTAGTATTTTGTATTCTCGCCGTCGTCATTTTGGGGTCAGCCCTACTATGTGTGACGACCAAGCGAATCATGAGGGCCGCAACATTTATGTTGTTCGTGCTCTTTGGTGTGGCAGGTCTTTACTTCCTGCTTGACTACACCTATTTGGGAACTGCTCAGATTGCTGTCTATGCCGGTGGTGTGACAATGATATATGTGTTTGCCATTCAGTTGGTCAGCAGACAGGCGTTGCAGGGTATGGTGGAGCACATCAAGTGCTCGCGCATCCTTTCTGGCTTATTCATTTCTGTCATCGGTCTGGTCACGGTAGCTTTCGTCTTCTTGAAGAATAACTTCATCTCGGCTGTTACGACCGATGAGGTTCAGATGAACAAGATTGGCGAGGCTCTCGTAGGCAGTGGTAAGTATCAGTATGTGTTACCGTTCGAGTTCATTTCAGTGTTCCTGCTGGCTTGCATCATCGGCGGTTTGGTTGTTTCACGTAAAAAAGAGGATTAAGCCATGGTACCTGTAGAATGTTATTTCGTGCTCAGTGCACTATTGTTCTTTATCGGCGTCTATGGTTTCGTCACCCGCCGCAACCTGATTGCCATGCTCATTTCGATTGAGTTGGTTCTCAATGCTGTCGATATCAACTTTGCCGCGTTCAACCGTCTGCTCTTCCCCGGTGAAATGGAGGGTATGTTTATGACTCTCTTCTCCATTGGTGTGAGTGCAGCCGAGAGTGCTGTGGCTATTGCGATTATTATCAATGTCTTCCGTCGCTTCAAGAGCGACTCGGTTGATGCTATTACTAACATGAAAGGATAAAATGACGTTATGATTTACGAATTATCATTTCTGATTCTGCTTCTGCCGCTCCTGTCCTTCCTCGTGTTAGGACTGGCTGGCATGAAGTTGCAGCACAAGACGGCCGGTATCATCGGCACGTGCTCGCTGGCACTCGTCACGATCCTGTCTTACTGGACGGCCTTCACGTATTTTGCGGCTGACCGTATGGCTGATGGGGTCTTCCAGACCATCGTGCCTTACAACTTCACCTGGCTGCCTTTGGGCAACCTGCACTTCGACATGGGTATTTTACTTGACCCGATTTCGGTGATGATGCTGATCGTCATCTCTACGGTGTCGCTCATGGTGCATATCTATTCGTTTGGCTATATGCATGGCGAGAAAGGTTTCCAGCGCTACTATGCGTTCTTGAGTCTTTTCACCATGTCAATGCTGGGTCTGGTGTTGGCCACCAATATTTTCCAGATGTATATGTTCTGGGAACTTGTGGGTGTGTCGTCTTACCTCCTTATCGGTTTCTACTATCCGTTGAAACCTGCTATTGCAGCTTCTAAGAAAGCTTTCATCGTGACCCGCTTTGCCGATATGTTCTTCCTTATCGGTATCTTGACCTTTGGCTTCTGCACAGATTCGTTCAGTTTCTCGTTCATAGCCGATGCTGAACATCTGGTGATGGGATCCGGTGCAGCTGCATTCCTGCCCGGTAATATGGACAAAGCCTTGAGCTTCGGTGCTTTAGTCATTCCTACGGCATTGGTGCTGATGTTCATTGGTGGTGCCGGTAAGAGTGCCATGTTCCCCTTGCACATCTGGTTGCCCGATGCCATGGAAGGCCCAACGCCTGTGTCGGCTCTGATTCATGCTGCTACGATGGTGGTCGCTGGTGTGTTCCAGATTGCCCGTATGTTCCCCCTGTGGATTGAATATGCTCCTCAGGCCATGTCCATTGTAGTGTGGGTGGGTGTCATCACTGCTTTCTATGCTGCTGCTGTGGCTTGTGCCCAAAGCGACATCAAACGCGTGTTGGCTTTCTCGACAATTTCCCAGATCGCTTTCATGATGGTGGCTCTTGGTGTTTGCACAGAGATAACCACTGGCCATGAGCATCCTGGAAGTGTTGGCTATCTGGCTGCTATGTTCCATTTGTTCACTCATGCCATGTTCAAGGCTTGCCTGTTCTTGGGTGCCGGCTGCATTATCCATGCCGTCCACTCTAACGAGATGGCCTTGATGGGAGGTCTGCGCAAGTATATGCCTATCACGCATATTACGTTCCTTATCTCATGTCTGGCAATTGCTGGTATTCCCTTCTTCTCTGGCTTTAGCTCGAAAGATGAGATTATTTCGGCCTGCATGAATTATAGTCCTGTCGTAGGTTGGATTATGACGGGTATTGCTGCCATGACGGCCTTCTATATGTTCCGTCTGTACTACGGCATCTTCTGGGGTACTGAGAATAAGGAGGCTCATGAGCATCACACACCGCACGAGGCTCCGCTGACAATGACTATTCCTCTGATTGTGCTCACCGTCATCACTGTTGGTGTCGGTGTCTATACCACGCTGGCCGGCTTCCTTGGCTGGGGCGGTTCCTTCGGTTCGTTCGTCACTGCCGATGGTCGCGACTACACCATTCATTTTGATTGGACGGTAGCTACCATTTCAACCGTGATTGCCATCCTGAGCATCTGTTTGGCTACCTATATATATAAGGG
>CAMWKM010000032.1 GCA_947174835.1 uncultured Prevotella sp. | reverse complement strand
CTGACGGGCTACTACCTCGTGGGACAGGGCGAATCGATGATGCAGGCTCGCTATGCCATGCTTGATATGCAGTCGCATAAAATGCTGTTGCCAGACGAGTACATGGACTACGTGAACAAAGAAATCTGGCAGAAAGCCCCCAAGCCCTATACACTCTACCGCGACTTCACCACCGTCATGAAGGATTACACCGACCAAGTCGCAACCAAGAACAATCTATTCCCAAGCTTGCAAGAAACGATGGAAACTCTTGACTCCGTGGGGTGGGAACGCACGCTGCGCGACATCTATATGGCATACTACTTTTATCGCTATATTGACGGGACGCGCCAACCATTACAATCGGACTTGCTGTCTTATGCCGAGCAGCAGATTCAGTTGCCTGCCGCCCTCGCCCTTGTCAAGGCACAGAACGACAAGTACATCGCTATACAGCAGGGTGACATCACGAAACTACAAAAGAATTTGAAGTCATCCAACGATATTGCTGGAATGAGCGACGGTGAGAATATACTCCGCAAACTGATGGAGCCATACAAAGGCAAGTTTGTCTTGCTCGATATCTGGGGTACATGGTGCGGCCCTTGCGTAGCCGCCCTCAAGAACTCGCAGGAGGAATACGAACGGCTGAAGGACTTTGACCTCGCTTATCTCTATCTTGCCAACCGAAGCAGCGATGAAGGTTGGAAAAATGTCATCAAGGAGTACAACGTCACGGGCGACAACGTGGCGCACTACAACCTTCCTCCCGAACAGCAGAGTGCTGTGGAGATCTTCCTCGGTGTCCACGCTTTTCCCACCTACAAACTTTTCGACCGCGAGGGCAATCTGCTTGACGTGGAGGTGGATGTCCGAAATCTCGAAGGATTGGCATATTTGCTGGAACGGATAAAGTAAAACTTAAATAGTGTTACTATAGTGTTTACACTGCCTAAGTATGATACTTGCGAGGTCTAAGTATATGGTTTGCAAGGTGAAAACAGCATCTTTACCAAATCGCGAAACTATATAAAATTAGCAGGCAATGACAGCGGTGTCAACACAATATACTACTGCTTGATAAAAGTAAGCTGCACTCCATGCACCTTGTGCACCCAAATCTATCGCAAAGCCTATCTTTTTCTTGTCGTCATACGACTTAGAATTAGAAATTAGGCCATTTAACACTAAAAAGTAGGCCAATTAACACAAGAAATTGGCCTACTTTTGAAAAAGCACTAAAATTTGGGTGCACAGGGTTCTGTCTTGAATAGTGTAACTATGGTGCTTGCACTGCCTAAGATATTACCTAATATATTCTTTTCTTAAATCTGAAAAAAATTCTTCTTCCATAGGTTTGGGGGTGGCAGGTATTTTTCCGAAATCATTGGAATCGGGATGATAGGAATTAAAGAATTCCACTATGTGAAAACCGCAGCGGTTGACATAGAAATGGATGTTCTTTACTTCAAAATAGGGTGGATTGGATGAAATATGTTCCAAAGAATTGGCCAAGGTAGATGGCTGAGATTGCAGATGCAGACATTTTGCATTACATTCAAGGGCATACGCTCTATGATTATGTAGAAAAGATTGTAAGACACTATTTGGACATAGACTATAAGGTCGCAGAAGACAAATGCAAGAATGCCTTTGTTGGCAGTGATGGCACGACAATAGGAAATGCCATAGCAGATTTGAAACTATCGATATGGCAAGGAAAACAGGACTGCGTTCATGAGTCAATTTATAACGCCAATGCCATAGACGTTGCCGATACTGGAATAGTCGGTATCCAAAATCAAATTAAAGCACAGATTAATGCGTCATAACCCTGTTATATTGATAAAAGAAAAGACAGACAAAGAGCGGGAACCGAGGCCAAGGATGTAGGGCGCGGGTTCCCGCTCTTCAATCTTTCATTGTGAATCAATGAACACTCGATTCTAGCAAGCCGTTCAGAGCTGGCTTGCTGTTTTATCGCCAAGATAAACACATCTGATTGTCAAATTATCGTCTATAGATTTCGGATAATATGTGTAACGTGTGTCTTTTGTAAAAATGTAAAGGCAACCATATGAGGGGAACTGTTCCAAATATGCTTTTAATTGGCGAAGCGATTTGTCAATAAGCCCCGGTTCGAGTACATCCATTCTTTTTATTTCAATCACGAAAGGTTTGTCATTGCATTCCAAATCAATTACAAAATCAGGTCTTCCACGCCCCAAACTTGGCTCATGATAAAACGGCATAAACTGATCAAATAAGTATAATTCCATGTCTTTATGTAGGGCTGGCTCATCCATTTTTTCTAATAAATGGAATGTGTATCTTTCAACCCTACTCTTGTATCTATCCAAATAATAGTATATCGTATTACATTCTTTGATTTGATTGATAAGATAATCTATGATTGGACGAATGAAATCTGTCTTAAAGATTTTGATTTTGTCTGTTGCCTCTTTGTCTTTAAAGGTAAGCCATATTACTTTGTCTGCATAAGTGCGCATTTGAGTTCGTTCGTGTTTTTGATAATAATACCATTGAAGACAAAATGCAACATAATAGCTTTCTCCTGCTTTCTCTAACATTTTTTTTATCTTATGTATTTCGTTCAGAGATTTTATTATGTCATCCGAAATAGTGTGTTGTTTAAGCAAATCACAGATGATTTGCTTACATTGTGGTAATGATTCTATTCTGCGTATTATTGTATCAGTGTTTATATTTAACAAAACATTAGATGAATAATTAATATACTGATTATAGTAAGATTCTAACTTCTGAATAGTCGCTTCCATATTTATATTTAAATTTAAAGGAGTGGTTACTAGTATTTCAACTTAACACTTGTAGGGTTATAGCATGATACTCTTTCAGATACTTTATCAAAGACTCATAAGCAGATAAGGAATGGGATTTGCGTGGTACCACCTTTATCAAATCAGCCAATGAGATGCTGTAAGTGCCTGCATCATAGAACGAGCCAAAGAAATCTTCAAAGGCCCACGTAATTCTTATGGATGGCACTTTTCTTCATGAGCAATCTAAGATTAATCTCTATCATCTTTAATTTGTCATCAGTACTAGCATTTTCAATAAAGCCAGCAATAGGTGTTTTCTTGTATTGTTTGGCAATGAAGATGTCATCTATATAACCAATTATAGATTGCATGTCCGTCCAAATCGCTATCAAATTTGGTTTATCTCCTTCTCCAAATGATATTGTATGGCCAACATTTCCTTTTATAAATTGAGCGAGCTCTTTGTATTGAGATGTATGACATTTAACCTTTAAGACAACATCTGATTGGTAGGGAAGAGTGTATGTGTTATGAAATTCCTTCAAATACACAATATCTATTCTTTCTAAACCCGGTGATGAACAATCAAATGACGCTTGGTATTTTTTGCTTTGAGTCATAATATCCCATACGACCCCTGTCTTGTCTCTTTCAATATACCCCAATTTACTTCCCAACATTTTAATTGCAATTGCATTTTCATCGTATTTGTTCCACGGTTCAGGCACCAATTCCAAACGGTTTCCATTGTAATGCTCTGTTCCATAGATTTTGTAGTCCCAAAATATATCTTTATATGAATGGAATTGTATACCTGCGATATAGAATGAATCCTTTCTTTCAACAAGAAAATTTCGCTTAAATTTCCTTTTGGACGGAGTTATGGGGCCTAAAAAATGATGTTCAAATATAACATCAGCAAATTTATCCTCGACGAGTTCCGCGTTGACAATAGTAGGGCTGTTTTCGTTCCACATAATAGTTGGTTTGTATATGTAAATGGCTTTTATCTCTCATATGTCTTGATCTGTAGCTTTAAAACTATCACCAAATCTCGCACGCCCCTGCTTTTCCACTTTGCGGCGAGCATCTTCCTTTTCTTTCTCCTTTGCCATCCACGTTTCAAGGTCTTGTTTGTCGTATCGTCTAAGCCATGATGACGTTAGCCGTGGGAAAACTTTTGTGTCTTTATCAATGACAATCTTTTCATGCGACTTTGGATTTTCTATCACAATGCGATAGCCAGAAGCCTGTACAAATGGAATAAGCCAACGCATATTCTTGTTCCATGCACTAACGCCTTCTGCCACCTCGTCAGGAGTTTGGGGTGTAGAAGGTCTTGACATTTTCTCCATTTGTGAGGCTGCAAAATACCGAGCTAGACCACGAGCAAAAAAAGAAGGCATAGATATTGAATTTAATTGAACGATTAGACGATTTGTGTAATTGTTTTACCCTGAGAGTCGGTGATTGTGAAGTGACATCCAGTGAGCCGGAAAGCATTATTGATGCTATAGAATGGACAGTCTAACCGATAGGCTCCACTGTCTTTAATCATTTCCTTGGCAACTTTTTGACACTGCTGCAGGTCTGTACGCTTCTCATCATCAGTCGTCTCGTCGATAGCTTTGCTTATAACTTTCTGAAACTCCCTGTCCCATGTTTGGCCATATTCATCACGAACGACATCGGGTAGATTGTACATTTTGTGCAGGGCTTTTTGCCGTTTTTCTTTCAATTTGTCATAATATGAGATAATGGGACAGACAATACCACTTAATGTTATGCCAAAACAAATGGCACCTATCATTGGCAAATCACATTGAAATGCCGAGATTGCCAAATAGGCAAGTATGAGAAGATATATTATGCCTCCGATAAGTTTTGAAATATAATCTATCATATTAAAATTCCATTTGTCTATAATTCTGTATATTGTTTTTACTTTGTTTTGTTTGGAATGAAAGAAGCGTGAACCTCCTTTATCTTCCCCGAGGCCGTGGAAATTGCCCAAACGTAGAGATAAGTTCAGCCCACGCTTATCGCGTGAGCATTCACCTTATCTTTTCTTCTACGTTTACTTGAGCAACGCTGTCCTATTGAAATTTTCCACGTTTCGGGGACAAGAAGAGATAGCTGAACGCTAATTCATTGTCAATATGTCTGTGTCTCTTTCGAGAACACGTCTGCAAAATTATACAAATTATCCGAAATTGCGGCAGGAAAAAAACAAAAATATTAAAAATTCGAAGAAATATGGTGGAAAACGATATAACGTAGGGGAATAATCGCTATTTTTGCATCAGTTTTTAAGATAACACAAAGCAACATTTATTGGAATACTAGAGAGGAACAAAACATGAGTACCGATGTGCTGCCCGCAAGGCGGGGAAGCCTCACAAGCCTTATCGTGAGCAGCCTGAAATCCAGGGCAGACCGTCAAGGGTTAGAAAGCATGAACGGAACCTGAGGGAGGTCATCACAAGGGTTAGAAAACGCGAGCGGAATCCGAGGGACATCATCACTAGGGTTAGTTCAAAAATGCGAGCGAAATCCGAGGCAGGACATCACAAGAGTTAGGACGATATGAGCGGAATTCCAGATATCATCATAAGGCTTAGACGAGACTAATAATCAAATTTCATTCACGTCAAAAATCTGTAAAACTATGGCAATTCTGGTGACGCAGTTGAAGACTGCCAACGAGGCCGTGCGCACGCTGATGGCGCAGCGCAACGACGAGCGGACGTATCAGCAGAAGGCCGCCCTGGCCACTGCCCGCAAGCAGGCCGACGAGGCTTACCACGACTTCGTGGCGATGCTCAACGCCGCCGCGTTGATGGACGAGAGCGAGTACACCTACGAGGTACTCTTCAACCAGATCAACGAACTCATCAACTACAAGCGCCTGTACATCGTGCCGAAGAAAGGCTCGAAGTCGGAAGATGAGGATGGTGGAGATTCCGAAGATCGCGGCCAACAGGTTGGCGGCTCATCTAATGACGGCGAGGGATGATTTCAGGCCCCACCCCTAACCCCTCCCCTTGAAGGGTGGTGAGGGGCTGCGCACAGAAAAAGCATTGAAAAAGGAGCACCCGATATTCGGATGCTCCTTTTGGTTGGTATAAAGTAGGGGATTGGGGAATCCCCTACAACTATTCATAACGATTACTCGTTGCTCCAGTCCTCCTGCGTCTTGCGGACGTAGGTCTTGTAGCGGAGCTGAGCCATTCTCTGAGCCTCGGCAAAGAGTTCCTCGGCCTCGTTGGGATATGCCTTCTTGACGGAGAGGTAACGAACCTCGCCCATGAGGAAGTCGTGGAAGTTCTCCCAGTTCGGCTCCTTTGAGTCAAGCGAGAACGGATTCTTGCCTTCCTCGGCCAAAGCGGGATTGTAGCGCCAGAGGTGCCAGTAACCACATTCAACGGCCTTTTTCTCCTCAGCCTGACTCTTACCCATAGCACCCTTGGCCTTCAAGCCGTGGTTGATACAGGGAGCGTAAGCGATGACGATAGAAGGTCCGTGCCAAGCCTCAGCCTCGCGGATGGCCTTGAGAGTCTGGGCGTGGTCAGCACCCATAGCAATCTGAGCGACATAGACATAGCCGTAAGTAGTGGCAATCATACCAAGATCCTTCTTGCGGATACGCTTACCCTGGGCAGCAAACTGGGCGATGGCACCGAGCGGGGTAGCCTTAGAGGCCTGACCGCCAGTGTTTGAGTACACCTCAGTATCAAGCACGAGGATATTAACGTCCTCACCAGAAGCAATCACGTGGTCGAGACCGCCGTAACCGATATCGTAAGAGGCACCGTCGCCACCGATGATCCACTGTGAACGCTTCACCAGATAGTGGTCGAGAGTCTTGAGTTCAGTGCAGATAGGACAGCCTTTCTCGGCACCTGCAGCGATGTAGGCGCGGAGCTTCGGAGCAATCTCCTTTGTCTTGTCGGCATCCTCTTTGTTGGCAATCCACTCCTCGGCCAGAGCCTTGTAGTCAGCAGGGCAGTTCTCATTGGCTGCGGCCTCTGCAAGCAGTTTGGCCACGCGCTCTTTCATCTTCTTATTACCGAGAGCCATACCGAGACCGAACTCACAGAAGTCCTCGAACAGAGAGTTGTTGAAGACCGGGCCCTGACCCTTCTCGTTCTTAGTGTAAGGTGTTGAGGGGATAGAAGCTGAGTAGATGGACGAGCAACCTGTAGCGTTGGCGATCATCTGACGGTCACCGAACAACTGGCTGATGAGTTTCACGTATGGAGTCTCACCGCAACCGGAGCAAGCACCTGAGAACTCGAACAGAGGCTGAGCGAACTGAGAGTTCTTCACGTTAGAGCGGATATCAACGAGATGCTGTTTGCTGGGAACCTTAACCAACTTGTCCCAGTCGGCAGCCATTTTCTTCATGTCGGCTGCATCGGGGTTGAACGGAACCATCGTGAGAGCCTTGCCCAGTTTCGGATTGCCCGGACAGATGTCGGCACAGTTGCCGCAACCCAAACAGTCGAGTACTGAAGGCTCGATGACGAAGTGCATACCCTTCATGGCGGCAGGAGCCTTCATTTCGAGGGTTTCAAGGCCGTCGAAACCAGCCAATTCATCGTCGGTCAGAACGAACGGACGGATGGCTGCGTGAGGACAGATATAGGCACACTGGTTACACTGAATACAGTTGTCTTTGTTCCAAGCGGGAACGAAAGCCTCTACACCGCGCTTCTCGTAAGCAGCAGTACCAACTTCCCATGAACCATCAACGGTGTTGTGCTTCACGAAGTCGCTAACCTTCAGCAGGTCACCGGCCTGAGCGTTAATAGGACGGACGAGTTCCTTAACGAATGCAGGAGCATCGTCTTGCTTCTCTGCATCGTCAGCAAGGTTAGCCCATTCTGCCTTCACCTCAAACTTCTTGTACTCACCACCACGATCAATAGCGGCATAGTTCTTGTCGACAACGTCCTGACCCTTGGCACCGTAAGACTTCAAGGCAGCAGCCTTCATCTTCTCAACAGCCAGTTCAACGGGAATCACCTCGGTGATGCGGAAGAAAGCCGACTGCAGAATAGTGTTGGTACGGTTGCCCAAACCAATCTCCTGTGCAATCTTGGTTGCATTGATGGTATATACAGTGATGTTGTTCTGAGCGAAGTAGCGCTTTACCTTGTTAGGCATGAACTTCTCAAGTTCTGCATCGTCGAAGATGGTGTTCAGCAGGAACGTACCACCTTTCTGCAAACCACGGGTCACGTCATACATGTGGAGGTAGGCCTGAACGTGGCAAGCTACGAAGTTTGGTGTGGTCACCAGATAGGTAGAACGGATGGGAGTGTCACCGAAACGCAGGTGCGAGCAGGTGAAACCACCCGATTTCTTTGAGTCGTAACTGAAGTAAGCCTGACAATACTTGTTGGTGTTGTCACCGATAATCTTTACGCTGTTCTTGTTAGCACCCACTGTACCATCGGCACCCAGACCATAGAACTTAGCCTGGAACATACCGGCACCACCGAGGGCGATCTCTTCTACCTCAGGCAGAGAGGTAAAGGTCACGTCGTCTACGATACCAACAGTGAAATGATTCTTCGGCTCGGGCATAGCGAGATTATTGAACACGCTGATGATCTGAGCGGGAGTAGTGTCATGAGAACCAAGACCATAGCGGCCACCAACGATGAGCGGACGATCCTCTACATCGTAGTAGGCATCCTTTACGTCAAGGTACAACGGCTCACCATTAGCACCGGGCTCCTTCGTGCGGTCAAGCACAGCGATGCGCTTCACGCTCTTGGGAACGCTGGCCAACAGGTGCTTTACAGAGAACGGACGATAGAGGTGTACGGAAATCATACCGACCTTCTGACCGTTGGCGTTCAGATAGTCGATAGCCTCGCGGGCTGCATCAGTAGCAGAACCCATCAGGATAATCATGCGATCGGCATCCTCGGCTCCATAGTAAGAGAACAGATGATACTCACGACCCGTAATCTTCGAGATCTCGCCCAGATACTTCTCTACCACTTCGGGGACAGAGTCATAGTAGGGATTGCAAGCCTCACGGTGGGTGAAGAACGTCTCGGGGTTCTCGGCAGTACCACGTGTGATAGGACGCTCAGGTGACATAGCACGGTCACGGAAGCGCTTGATGTATTCTTCCTTTACGAGTGGACGGATATCCTCTTGATCCATCATCTCAATTTTGTGATACTCATGAGAGGTGCGGAAGCCGTCGAAGAAGTTCACAAACGGCACGCAGGTCTCCAGTGTAGCCAAGTGAGCCACGGCAGTGAGATCCATTACTTCCTGAACACCACCCTCGCAGAGCATGGCGAAACCTGTCTGACGGCAAGCCATAACATCCTGATGGTCACCGAAGATACAGAGTGAGTGTGAAGCCAAAGTACGGGCAGACACATCGAACACGCAGGGGATCAACTCACCGGCAATCTTGTACATATTAGGAATCATCAGGAGCAGACCCTGAGAAGCCGTGAAGGTGGTTGTCAGTGCACCTGCCTGCAACGAACCGTGAACGGCACCGGCAGCACCGGCCTCTGACTGCATTTCCTGAACAGAGACGTTCTGGCCCCACAGGTTCTTGCGACCTTTGGCAGCCCACTCGTCAACGTGCTCCGCCATAGGCGAAGACGGGGTGATGGGGTAGATCGCAGCTACCTCCGAGAACATATAGCTCACATGAGCAGCAGCCTCGTTACCATCACAGGTGATAAATTTTTTTTCTTTAGCCATTTGTTTAATAGATAAATTGTTAAATAAATAATATCTCGGTTTCTTGATTAACCTTATTCTTTATCGTTAGTACAAGAACCCCAGAAGCCATAAAGGAATCTGATTGTCCTTACCGATTTCTGTGTTATAGCGTGCGTAAATCGTGTCAGGCGAATATCTTATTTTATTATGTGCGTCAGCATCGCAAACGCGAAACTTCTGTTGGCCGTCTACCAAATAGAATGGATCACGTCCGTTTTGGTTCACCTTATGGTCTTTCCAAAGTGAATTTACAAAGAAGGTCTCCATAGCCGTCTGTTTCTCTACATGAATGGGATAGATGGCATAGAGCAGGTTTGAATTGTGAAGCATCACTTTCGATGGCTTCTTGGGAAACTCTTCACCCTGTGGGTAGATGATATTGATGAGACGGGCATCAGCAAGATACTTGATGTAGTTCATGACCGTAGCGCGTGAAGTCTCAATATCATGAGCCAACTGAGACACATTAGGTGCCTTCGGACCTTCCTCTGCCAACTGATAGAACAATTTCTTGATTTTAGGGAGATACTTCAGTTCAATCTGCTTGATGAGCAGAATATCCACCTCCGTCATCATATTCATGGTTTTCAGCAGGTTCTCCGAGTAGTTGCGGTGCTCTTGAAAAAAAGGATAGAAGCCGTGGTGGATGTAGTCCTGAAAGTAGCGGCGAGGCGACACCTTGGGGAGTATTTGTTTCACAATCCGTTCATGGTCTTTGAGAATTTCTTCGAGCGAATAGGGACGGAAGGAGTTGCCTGTCAGCAGGTTTAGAAATTCTCGGAAAGAAAAACCACGCAGGTTGTACGACTTTACGATACCATTCAGTTCTGGGTTTTCATCCTTCAGTCGCATCACACTTGACCCTGTAAACACAATTTTCAATCCGGAATACAAGTCATAGCATTTACGTAGTTCGTGCGACCAATTGTCTTGCTTAAAAACTTGGTCAATAAGCAACACGCGCCCCCCACGATGATAGAACTCACCAGCAAAGTCTGCAATGCCACGTCCTTGAAAATAGAAGTTGTTCATGTTGATGTAAAGACATTGTTTGTCGTTTACGTCGAACTTCTCTTTTGCATATTGTAGTAGAATAGTGGTCTTTCCGATGCCTCGCGTTCCCTTGATGCCAATCATACGGTCATTCCAGTCTATCTCATCCATCAGGGTGCGACGAACCGGGGCATTGACATGCTCCACCAAATAACGATGTGTCCGAAAGAAAGCTTCCATCTACAAAATCTGTTTTAAAACTCTGCAAAGGTACAACTTTTCCTTCATATTGCAAAGCCGAGATTACAAAAACTTGTGAATTTGGCTTATTTTTGTGTCGTCTAAATTAATGCATTGCATTTTGTTCTTGAGGTGAACAGAGGTAGAAGCATGATGACGTAAGGAAGTTTCTAAGCCTGGGTATGCTTCCTATTGCAGGGTGCAGACGGCGGGGCTTCATTCCGAATTTTACCTCGTAATGAGGATTGACGAGATAGAACGTTTTATCAACGATGTTCAACAACGAAGAAGAGCGGACTGTTTTCTCGAACATTTCGATTGTCGTCCTTGTCTTTCGTATTGACAACAATTCCTCAATACAACCGTCGCTCTCATTCGATAATACCTGTTTATATAAAAATAGCGGCAGTAAATGTATGAACGGCAGATGGCTGACAATATTTCCACTGCATATCTGCTGATGTCCGCCAAACGGCATCTGCCATGCTGGAAATGAGATGAATGCCAAACCATCGGAAGCCAGAAAGCGAGCAATTAACGAGAGTAGCTCTTGCTTGTCATCAATATGCTCTATGACATCATGGCAGATTATTATGTCGAACGAATGAGGTATATCGTTCAAACAAAAAATGTCTGTTGTAATGAATCTACCTTCCACATTGTTGTCCGCGAAAAAATGAATGGCTTCATTTATTCTGATTTTGGAAATGTCAACTCCTAATGTACTGCATCCCATTTGTGAGAATGGCAGCAAGTTGCCACCTTCACCACATCCGATTTCCAACACACGCATACCTTCCCTTATAAGTTTGTGATTTTGGATGTATGGTATGTAATAATTCCAGCAGGTCGTTGTCTGCTCTCGGAAATAACTTTCTCTGTCTTGATGTCTGTCTTGCATATTCTTTTCTCAGTTTTTTGATTCCTTCATTTATATAGATACTCAATAAGCCAAGAAGACTGCATAGGCAGATGAAAATTTACCATATTATTCTTATACCAAATGGACTCGTAAACATGACGGGATGTGCTGTCCATATTGTACGTGGCTCACTGCTTGACGAAATAAACCAATTGAGTGTAGGCTCCACAAAAATACTCGTATTTGAAGTAAATTTGTATTGCAGGCCAACGCTGAAACTTGTCTGCCATTGGAATGGAGGCGTAAAGTGTCTGTCGTCTGAAAATGCAGTCTGTTGATTCACCATGTAATTGCTGTTCATCTTTCCAAAAACGGGGATGTGGAGGGTAAGTCCAGCAGAAGAATATGATGACAACTGTTTGTAATCAACTAAACGATATGATACTTTCAGTGGTACACCAAGGTAATGCACTTTTTGTTTCTTTACGATTGCGCTAATGCTGTCACCCATATTGAAACGCGAGTTTAAGATTGAATATTGAAGACCTGTTTCAATACTCCATCTGTCATTCAGAGTTTTGCTGAATGACAGGCCAAATATGATAGGCTTGTCATGCTCTTCTCGTTCAACTATATCTCCATTGTTATGATCGGCAATCTCTATCAAGGTTAGTGTATCTGCCGGAGTGTTTTCGTGGCGTGTACTATGCAAATACTGGCTATAATCCTCCCAAGTATTGATATTTGCGGGGCCATCGCTGTCGATATGCCCGGCATTGTCTGTTGCAATTAGTTTATAGACATTTTCAGCCAAGGCCGGACCAAGCGAACCAGCAGCCAAAAATTCCCAGTTGCTTTTCTTAGTTTTGCCGTCATTTGTAAGAAACAGTTCAGGGGCAATATTGGGTATAACAATACTGTCAGCAGGTAGGATTATGGTGTTGTCTCCTGTTGTTTCTGTTATCAACTGTTGCTCCTCGATAGTATTATATAAATCCTGAGATGATGGTGTGGTGATAGAATCAGGTTTGTTATACCCATTATTGGTCTTGCCAGTATGTCTCTTGATGGGTTGAGGGGCCGAATTTGCTTTATCTTCAGAGTGAGCAGGCGTGTTTCGTCTTTCATCCTTTTTCTTTATTGGCTTGATTTCGCTCACATGTGGTTCGTCATGACGTAACATGATAAGATACAATGGAACGGAAACAAGTAAAATGAAGATTATTACCAGCATCTTATAGCCCAATATATGTTTCAATATAGCTTTTGCTCTCGAAAGTTGTGAGGAAGAACTATGAGGTTCTATACCGAGTATGTCGGCAATCTCTTTGTGAGAGAATCCTTCAATGACGGAAAGCCGGAATACTTTCCTGTAGCCTTCTGGCAATTGTGCAATATGTGTGAGGATCTCCTGATAATTGATGTTAGAATCGGCCGTCGATGATTCATCTAAAAGTGCGTCATCATTGGGGGGAATTTGGGATAAAGGAACGAAATGCAATTTTTCCTGCTGTACCAAGTGTTTCAATGCCACATTTCTTACAATTGTTGTAAGCCATTCTACAAACTTTTCATTGTCTCGTAACTTGTCAAGCGAGGCAAAAGCGAGAATGAAAGCATCATGAACGAGATCACGTGTCGTATCCTCGTCTTCCTTGACGATATTCATACATATCCCAATCATTTTAGGATAGTACATTGTGTATATCTCATCGAGTGCTTTCGGGTCTTTTGCCTTTGCTCTCTGTATCGTTGTATCTGTATTCATTAGTTTGCAGAATATTTTTGCACGATGCTCTTTTTATATAGATACAAACCGTCCTTAAAAGACTGCATGGATAAATATTAAAAGTAAATTTTTATATAATTATTTTATCTTGGTATTGTTAAAATTTGCATCTATTTTAATGTTTTTATTTTCTATCTGCTCTGAAATAAATGGAATGTTGTATCTTTGTGGCGATAATTAGCATCTTGTAAAAAATATCACATCATAAAAATACAACTATGATAGACCAGATTATTGCTTATAACAAGACTTTCGTAGAACAGAAAAGTTACGAGAAGTATTTGACAGACAAGTATCCGGACAAACGACTTGCAGTGTTGTCATGTATGGACACCAGACTGACAGAACTGCTCCCTGCTGCACTCGGACTAAGAAATGGTGATGCCAAAATTATAAAGAATGCAGGGGGCTTGGTAATTTCGGCTTTCGACTCTGCCATGCGTAGCCTTATTGTTGCTATCTATGAGTTGGGAGTTAATGAAATTATGGTGGTAGCTCACTCACATTGCGGAGCGTGCCACATGAGCTATGACCATTTCCACAATGAGATGATAGCCCGTGGGGTGACCGACAAGACACTTGATACCATCCGTAAGTGTGGAATTGACTTGAACCAGTGGTTGGAGGGATTTAAGGATACGCCGGAATCTGTACGAAAAACCGTTGAGACAATCAAGACTCATCCGCTTGTCCCTCAAGATATTGTGGTTCGTGGCTTTATTATTGATTCCGAGACTGGTGAGTTGGAGGAAATAAACTAAATAAGTTTTATGGAGCATTTGACAAATATCAAAGACATTGAACAGGAGATAAAAAGAAGTCGCCTGTGCCTCTTTTATATCAAGTCGCCTTATTGCGGAGTATGTAATGCTATGCTTGAAAAAGTGGGGAAGATGGCAGACAAGTATCCTTCGCTCTGCTCTTTTTATACTGATATCCTTGAAGAACCAATGATAGCCGGTCGGTTCTTAGTCTATTCCGGTCCTACGGTTTTGTTGCTTCAGGATGGGAAAGAGGTGTATCGTGGTGCTAATTTCATTAATATGGAGGAACTTGAACGTAATGTAAATCTGTTCCTTTTCTCAGAAGATATTTGAACTTATAAAAAGAACTGGTGTTTAAATAGTAAACACCAGTTCTTCGTTTTGGGGATGCTTGTCGATATGGATGACCGAGCCGGGAGATACATTGTCGTTGAGGATCTGTTCACAGATACCGTCTTCAATGTAATTCTGAATGGCTCGCTTCAATGGGCGGGCACCAAACTGGACATCATATCCTTTTGTAGCCACAAATTCCTTAGCGGCTTCAGTCAAATCAATAGTATAGCCTAAATCCTCAATGCGTTTCACCAAAGGCTTCAATTCTACATTGATGATGCGCTTAATGGCCTCTAAATCCAATTGGTCGAAGGTGATAATCTCATCGAGACGGTTGAGGAACTCGGGAGAGAACTGCTTGGAAAGGGCTTTCTGAACGATAGAGCGTGCATGTTCACGATCCTTCTCATTCATAGCCAATCCAACGCTGCTGGCCGTGAAGCCGATGCCTCGACCGAAGTCTTTAAGTTGACGGGTGCCAGCGTTCGAGGTCATAATGATCACCGTATTCCGGAAGTCGACAAAGCGACCGTTACCATCAGTCAGGCGTCCCTCATCAAGCACTTGCAGCAACAAGTTGAACACGTTGCCATGAGCTTTCTCTATTTCGTCGAGCAGAACGATGGAGTAGGGCCTGCGTCGCACGCGTTCCGTGAGTTGTCCCCCCTCCTCATAGCCCACATAGCCCGGAGGCGCACCGATCAGTCGACTCACGTTGAACGATTCGGTGTACTCACTCATATCGATGCGAATCAACGCATCAGCCGAGCCGAACATCTGTTCTGCTAACTTCTTAGCCAGATAAGTCTTTCCTACACCGGTCGGTCCCAGAAACATGAAGGCACCGATGGGATGATTTGGGTCTTTCAGCCCCACACGGTTACGCTGGATGGCCTTGACCAGTTTGTCGATAGCTGCATCTTGAGCAATGACGTTGGCTTTCAGCAAGGTTCCCATGCCTTTCAGACGTGCGTTTTCTGTTTCTGCCATACGTTGGACAGGGATACCTGTCATCATGCTGACTACATCGCTGACTTCTACTTCCGTCACCGTCTGACGCTCATCAGTATTACCTGCCATCCACTGAGTCTGCACCTCGGTCAACTGCTTTTCCAATTGTGTTTGATTATCGCGATAGCTGGCAGCCAATTCATAGTTCTGATTAGTGACAGCCCGTGTCTTCTTCTCTTTGATGGCCTCAAGCTGTTTCTCCAGTTCGTTAATCTCTGGTGGGATATTGGCTGTTTTCAGATGAACGCGCGCACCTGTCTCGTCCAGCGCATCGATAGCCTTGTCAGGCTGTGAGCGGTCTGTGACATATCGGTCTGTCAATCTGACACAGGCAATGATAGCATCGTCAGTATATTCCACGTGATGATGCTGTTCATAGCGATCCTTGATGTTTCTCAGAATCTGTATAGTCTGGTCTGAAGTAGTCGGAGCCACCAACACCTTCTGGAACCTGCGTTCAAGGGCACCATCTTTTTCGATGGAATTGCGATATTCGTCCAACGTGGTTGCACCGATGCACTGCATCGTACCACGAGCCAGTGCAGGTTTCATGATATTGGCTGCATCCATAGAGCCAGGTGTCGACCCCGCACCGACCATTGTGTGTATCTCGTCAATAAAAACGATGATGTCAGGATTCTGTTCTATCTCTTTCAGCAAAGCTTTGATGCGTTCCTCAAACTGGCCACGATACTTCGTACCAGCCACAATGCCAGTCATGTCGAGACTGACGATGCGCTTGTTGAAGAACATCGGTGAACACTTGCGCTGGGCGACCATTTGCGCTAAACCTTCCACGATGGCGCTTTTGCCCACTCCCGGTTCACCAATTAGGATGGGATTGTTTTTCTTGCGACGGCCCAGAATCTCAATCACACGCTGTATCTCGTGCTCTCGGCCTACACAGGGGTCAAGCAGTCCCTCTTTGGCAGCCCGCGTCAGGTCGGTCGAGAAATTGTCGAGGACAGGCGTCTTCGATTTTCCTTTTGTTGTCCCTTCCTGATTCTGCTGGGTGTTTGTTGCGGTCTGTCTGGTCTCTTCCTCCTCGTCTTCGTCGGGCAACTGAATGGCATCTTGCGGTGTGTTGCCCGCCTTCAGTAAACTGAGCACGTCTTCATAGCTCATCCGGCAGTTCTGCAGCACGTCCTTAGCCTTGTTGTTGCCCTGATCGTGCAGGATGGCCAGCAACAGATGTTCCTCGTTGACCTTCTGCATGTGTTGCATACGCGCTTCAAGTACAGCCAGTTTGAGGATGTTGGATGCATTCTCGTTGAGCACCAACTCCTGCGAGTTAAGGGGTGTATAGAAATTGGTTGGTTCACGCACAATCTGTTCCAACTGCTGTTTTATCTCTGTTGTGTTGAGTTGCAGTCTGGTGAATACGTTCCATACAGGACCGTCTCCCGATCGGAGCAGCCCTAAAAGCAGATGTTCCGGACCGACCGACAATGATGATAGCCTTTGGGCCTCTTCGCGTGAGAAGGCCAGTATTTCAGACACCTTTGGTGAAAATTGACTTGTCATTCGCTTCCTTTCTTGATAAATGAATACGTAAGCCATGAGGCAAAAGGTGTGCCAAACTGTTTTTTATTGGTATGTACGTAGCGCACCGATGAGTTCGTTGTTCTCTTTACGTGTACCGATAGTGATACGCAGACAGTTGAAGCATAATTGCACTTTAGTACGGTTTCTCAATATAATGCCTTTCTCTACCATATATTCGTAAATCTTCTGGGCGTCAGTGACACGGGCCAAGAAGAAATTAGCATCGGTAGGGAACACTTCTTCACAGATATTCAGTTGCTTGAAAGCCTCAATAGTGCGTGCACGCTCCTGCAGGATCATCTGAATCCAACGGTCTACTTCAAAAGGATCGTCAAGAACGTGGATAGCTTGCTGCTGCGACAGCAGGTTCACATTATAAGGATATTTCACCTTGTTCATGATATCAATGATGGCAGGAGCAGCGAAAGCCATACCCAGACGGATGGCAGCCGATGCCCATGCTTTGCTCAACGTGTTCAGCACCACCATATTGGGGTGCCGGGGCAGTTCGAAACGCAATGGACGTTGACGGGAGAAGTCGCTATAAGCCTCGTCGACGACGACGATTCCCTCAAAACTATCTATGACCTTGATAATCTCTTCGCGTGAGATATCGTTGCCCGTAGGATTGTTGGGGCTGCATATCCAGATAATCTTGGTATGTGTATCACAGGCAGCCAACAGTTTCTCAGCCGTTATCTGATAGTGTTCATCGAGTAGCACCGGACGATATTCAACGTCGTTGACGTCGGCACAGACCTTGTACATACCGTATGTAGGTTCGATGGCTACTACATTGTCTTCCTTCGGTTCGCAGAAACAGCGGTACATCAGGTCGATGGCTTCGTCGCTGCCATTACCCACAAAGGTATAGTTGGCTGGAATGCCTTTCACCTGCTCAATTTTTTTCTTTAATTCAATCTGCAAAGGGTCTGGATAGCGATTGTAGCCACCGCCGTACGGATTTTCGTTGGCATCGAGAAACACTGTTGCCGTCGTGCCCGAGAACTCGTTGCGGGCGCAACTATAGGGAGCCAGATTCCAGATATTCGGACGTGTCAGATCTTTCAGTGGTTTCATAAGGAGTTGATTCTGATGGTCATTGCATTTTTGTGGGCATCCAGTTGCTCGGCTTCAGCCATAAGTTCTACGGCGTGTCCTATTTGGCGGATTCCCTCTTCCGTGAGATGTTGGAAAGTAATTTTCCGGCAATAGCTGTCCAGATTGACGCCACTATATGTCGTTGCATAGCCGTGGGTGGGCAAGGTGTGATTGGTGCCGCTGGCATAGTCGCCTGCACTTTCGCAGGCGTATGGTCCCAAGAACACACTGCCTGCATTGACCACCTGATTCGCCATTTGATCGTAGTCCCTTGTTTGTATAATCAGGTGTTCGGGCGCGTATGCGTTAGAGAGCATCATCATTTCCTCCGTGGAGCCGACAAGCACCATACGGCTGTTTTCGAGTGCTTTCTCGGCAATCTCCTTGCGGGGGAGGACTGTCAGTTGGTGGTCTACTTCCTGTTGCACCTGCGTGAGCGTCTGTTCCGAAGTGGTGACAAGCAACACTTGGGAGTCTATGCCGTGCTCTGCTTGCGACAGCAGGTCGGCTGCCACAAAGGCGGGATTAGCCGTCTCGTCGGCCAGCACACACACCTCGCTGGGCCCTGCCGGCATATCAATGGCTGCATCACCGAGGGACACCTGTTGCTTGGCAGCCATTACGTATTGGTTACCAGGGCCGAATATCTTGAAGACTTTGGGCACCGATTCTGTTCCATAGGCCATTGCACCGATAGCCTGTACGCCGCCAGCCTTGAAGATACGGCTGACACCTGCCACACGGGCAGCCACCAATATGGCGGGATTGATGTGTCCCTCACGGTTGGGAGGTGTGCAGAGCACTATCTCCTTGCATCCGGCAATTTTGGCCGGTGTGGCCAGCATCAGGACTGTGGAGAAGAGTGGGGCAGTGCCTCCCGGAATATAGAGACCCACTTTCTCGATGGCCACGCTTTTTTGCCAGCACACTACGCCGGGGCGTGTCTCTACCTGATGGCCTTCAAACTTCTGCGAGGCATGAAACTTGTAGATGTTCTCGTGGGCCATCATGATGGCCGCCTTCAGGTCTGGACCGACCTGTTGCTCTGCCTCTTCTATCTCCTGTTCCGTCACGGCCAGTGAAGTCAGCGTGCAATGGTCAAACTGTTTCTCATAGTCGATGACAGCCTGATCGCCACGTGCCTTCACGTCGGCCAGCACGTTGCCGACCGTCTGTTGCAGCTGGGTGGTGTCGAGATGTGGCCGTCGGCAGATTTCGGCCCACTGTTCACGTTTGGGATATCTAATGATGTTCATAGAATCATTTTTTCGATAGGTGTAACCAAGATGCCCTGGGCACCCAGTTCTTTCAACTGGCCGATGATCTCCCAGAAGCGCTTTTGGTCGAGGACGGTGTGCACTGAGCACCATTCATCATCAGCCAAGGGGATGATGGTAGGACTTTTCAGTCCTGGGAGCACGTTGATTATCTCCTCTAAGCGGGCCTTTGGGGCGTTCATGCGCACATATTTCTTGTCTTCAGCCTCGCGGACAGCCTGAAAGCGGAACAGCATCTGATTCAGCACATCGCGCTTCTCCTGACTCATGTCCGGATGGCCGATGAGCAGAGCCTCGCTCTGCATGACCACTTCTACCTCGCGCAGGTTGTTGCTCACAAGCGTGGAGCCGCTGCTGACAATGTCAAAAATAGCATCGGCCAATCCGATGCCCGGGCTGATTTCCACGCTGCCCGTGATGACGTGGATTTCAGCCTTGATGCCGTTGTCGGCCAAGAACTTCCTCAGGATGACGGGGTAGGAGGTGGCGATGGTCTTTCCGTTGAACCACGAGAGCCCTTGATAGTCGGCTTCCTTGGGGATGGCCAGCGACAGGCGACAGCGACTGAAGCCCAAACGCGAGATGATTTCGGCCTCTGCGCCTCGCTCCACATATTCATTTTCACCTACGACGCCGATGTCGGCTACGCCTGTTGCCACACTCTGTGGAATATCGTCGTCACGCAAGTAGAGCACTTCCAGCGGGAAGTTTTTCGCTTCTACCAGCAGCGTGCGTTTGGTTGCGCTCACTTTGATGTCTGCCTCATTGAGCAGTTGCATGGTGTCGTCGAACAGACGACCTTTTGATTGTACTGCGATTCTAAGCATAGTTCTAAAATTATCTTGAAAATCGTTGCAAAATTACTTATTTTTTTTCGAATATGCAATAAATTGCTTATTTTTGCAACGAAAAACTACTGAAATTGAAATGATGAGGATATGAATGGACAGACACTGATTGCCGACAGCGGCAGCACAAAGACCGACTGGGCCTTGGGGACGGTGCACGTCAGGACTCAGGGTATCAACCCCTTTCATCAGGATGCGACTGTTATCCGAGCCGTGCTCAGGAATGAATTGACGCCTCAGTTAGAGGCAACTGAAATAAGGCGTGTCGCTTTCTACGGAAGTGGCGTGCGCCCGGAATTGGAGGAGAAGATGGTAAGTATCCTGCGCGAGTTTTTCCCGCAGGCAGTCGAGATAGAGGCTCACGGCGACCTGCTGGGGGCTGCCCGTGCTCTCTGCGGCCATGAGGCGGGCATTGCTTGTATTTTGGGCACGGGGGCCAATTCGTGTCTCTACGATGGCAAGCAGATTGTCAGCAACATACCACCGCTGGGCTACATCTTGGGCGATGAAGGAAGTGGTGCCGTTCTTGGTCGTAATTTCCTTAATTCGCTATACAAGAATAGATTATCAAGTGCCATTCGAGAGGAATTTGAAGCAACGCAAGCCGTAAAAATGGCCGATGTCATCGAGCGTGTCTATCGTCTGCCAATGGCTAATCGTTGGCTGGCCTCGCTCTCAGTCTTCATTCACCGCCATCTGTGCGAGCCGGAGGTCAAGGCTTTGGTGATGGACAATTTCCGCGATTTCATCGTTCGCAATATCGTTCCCTACCACCGACCCGACTTGCCTGTTTCGGCTGTCGGCAGCATTGCCTATTATTTCCGTGAGCAACTGTGTGAAGTGGCAAAGAAAGAGGGCTACACGGTCGGTAGAATACTGCGTAGCCCCTTGGATGCCTTAGTCGAGATGGAAGACCTCAGGTAGAGGTATCGTCACCGGTGAGTTGTCGGGGTTGACCTCCATGATGTCGGCCATCATGTCCCACCACTTTTGGGTAATCGGGTCTACGTTTTCCGTATCCTGCGAATTTCCTTCCTTCGTACACTCCTGATAGGCGAAGAGGATGTTGGTGTCCCTGTCCCAGTAGATGCTGTAGTTCTGCACGCCTTGTTCCTTGATCATCTTGACGAGTTCGGGCCAGATGGCAGCGTGACGTTTTTCATACTCTTCCTCGAAGCCGGGCTTGAGAAACATCTTGAATGCAAATCTCTTAATCATTTGTCAGATTGGTTTTTAAGGGTTAGATAATAGCCTAATTTGTATAGTTTGAAAATGGTCAGGTTGGGATGCTTCCCGCAGAGGTTGGCCCGCTCCAGCGTGCCGAACAGACGGTGCCACGATCGGATGCTCCAGCATACCATGTCCGTATGGATGCCGTCAACGAAACAGAGCATCTGCGAATAGCCGCGCAGGTCGTCGCGGAAGAGATGCAGCGTGCGGAGCCCCTCTTCCGTCTTTTCGACGAACTGGGCGTTGTCCTCATAGTCGAAGAACCCCACGGGGTTGTCGGGATGCTGGATCGTGATGCCCGCCTTGCGCAGTTGCTTGCCGAAGAACACATCCTCATAGCCATAGTGCCGAAAACGCTCGTCGAAGGGGTGAGCGAGCATCACGTCGCGTCGCACGAGGAAATTGCAGGTGTGGAAGTGCATGAACGGCCGCTTGCGTCGTTCCTCTGCCCTGTGCATGGGCTCACACTGCTTTTCGTAGACGAACCTGAGACATGAGGGCTGTCCGTCTCCCACGATGTATCCACCGTAAGCCACGTCCGGGGCATCGCACTCCACATAGCCCATCAAAAACCGTTCGGTCGGGATCGACATGCCTCCATCCAGGAAGAGCAGCCACTCGTGGCGTGCCTCGCGGGCCAGGAAGTTGCGGATGGCCGCCCGTCCGACGTTCTCGGTCCGCTCTATGAGACGGACGTGGGGCAGGGCAGAGACCTCGCGACACAAGGCGACCTTCGACGGATCAGGCGAAGCATCGTCGGCCACGATGATTTCGTATGATAGCCCCTCGACGGCTTCTGCCTGACGGCTCAAGTCTCCCACCAACTGACGGCAGTCCAAGTTGTAGACAGGCACCAATATGGATAGCGATAGTTTCATTTCGAGCCCAAAATTACACAAAAAACTCTAAATATGGGCAAGAAATTTGGAAAAAGTTTGCTGGTTTCGCAAAAAAGCAATAATTTTGCGCCTGCTTTCACGAGTTGATAGCATGAAATTCATTTTTTAATTAAACATTAACATCAAAAATGGCAACAAAAATCAGATTGCAGCGCGGTGGTCGTAAAAGCTATGCTTTCTACAGCATCGTTATCGCCGACGCTCGTGCACCACGTGATGGTCGTTTCACTGAGAAGATTGGTTCTTACAATCCTAACACCAATCCCGCCACGGTAGACTTGAATTTCGACCGTGCATTGTACTGGGTAGAGGTTGGCGCACAGCCCACCGATACCGTTCGCAACATCCTCAGCCGTGAGGGCGTCTACCTGATGAAGCACCTCAAGACTGGCGTGAAGAAGGGTGCTTTCGACGAGGCTACTGCCCAGAAGAAGTTCGATGCATGGAAGGCTGACAAGCAGAAGGGTCTTGACAAGGTGGCTGCCGAGGTGGCCAAGGTCAAGAAAGACGCTGCCGACAAGGCTTTTGCAGCAGAGCAGAAGGTGAACGAGGCTATTGCCAAGAAGGTGGCCGACAAGAAGGCTGCTGCCGTGGCCGCACCTGAGGCCGAGGCTCCCGCAACCGAGGAGGCTCCCGCTGAGGCATAAGAAAGTCTGTCGCACTTTTCAGTCGCTGGAACAAAGCAAAGGAGCGAGATGTGCATCATCCCGCTCCTTTCTCGTTATATTGGGGATAAAAAAATGAGTAAAAATTTGCAAGTCTCAAAAATTATACCTAATTTTGCAACGCATCTTTAGTTGGGTGCGCTTTTTATAGCTCAATCGCTCTCGAATCACCACCTCGACAAAGAACGAGCTAAAAAGAAACAACATTGAGAATCGTGCTAAATTGCGCGGACTTTCTCTTTGTTGTTTTGGCTTGTGGTGAGCCTGAGAGCGTTGGCGGAAGTCTGCGCTTTTGTTTTGTCAGCAATAGTGCAACTAAGTCAAAGATTACAATATTGCAAAACAACAAACAATAAAACTTCAAATGAATGGTTGCATTAGACAAATTAAATTGTTCCTATGGAGAATTGTTATTCCGACCAGAGTGGAAGCTAAAACGAGAGCAGATATTATTAAGAGATAACTATACCTGCCAGTTTTGTGGTTCGACACAAAAGAGTGAATTACATGTTCATCACCGACAGTATCATTACATAAGTCGATTGGGTATGTTCAAAAAGCCATGGGATTATCCTAATGAGTGTCTAATCACAATATGTAAACATTGTCACGATAAAGGACATTCCAAATACCAAATTCCAAAAATTAAAATGTAATAATTATGCTGTGGTTTAATAAAAAAAGAGAAAATCAAATCTTAAACGAAAACAATGTAGTTCCTATGCAAGACGAGGAAACTACATCAGTAAATAAGGATAAGTTTATATTGGAAACTCCACCGTCGCAAACAAAATCAGAGTTACCAATATATGAGATTTATAGGCGTTTTCAAGAAGATTGGGAAACAAAAGGATATAATGACGCGTTAAATTTTCCAGAAACTACTTATAGAGATAATCAGAAACGAGTTATCATCGAACAGCTTCGATTAGCAATAAAGGAAATCTTATTACGCTATGAAGATAAACTTGTTGATTTGGATATACATATTAGTCAAGCACAGAAAAGTGGGCTTATGGACACATACGATAGTTATATTCAAGAGAGAAAAAAACTTGTTGCACACCATGAAGAATTGGCCGAATTGAATAAGGATGCAGAAGAAATAGGAGAAAAAACAAAGCCCATTTTAACATCATACGAAATGGGATTTACCCGTGGGATTGTTTCTTTGAGTAACGAGAAAGTTAGTGAAATAATGAACAAATAGGATTTGTATGAAAAACTTTTGGATTAAATTCTTATGTTGGTTTATAGGTTGGGATTACAAACTACTAAACGAATGCTCTGTTGCGAGTAAAAAGAGCTTACACCGTTATGCTGGTGCTGTAATGATTCTTATGCTGATATGGGCATATATTGGCTACGGAATGGCTAATAGATATTTTAAAGTAGAATATGAATTTGCAAAGGTTATTATTGCTGTTATTTTTTCGTTCATGATTTGGATGATTGAACGGCAAATTATATTGATTGTTGGAAAGAATGTTTGGATTGGATGCTTCCGTTTCGGATTAGCTGTAATTATGGCATGTATTGGTGCTACGATTATAGACCAAACTATATTTGGAAAAGACATTGATGCACAAACTAAAAATATAATTAATGAAAGAACAGACAAACAATTTGCATACGAAAAACAAGTAATAGAAGAAGAAAGAGGTAAGAATCAAATAGAGTTAGATTCACTTACAATACAATGCGAGTTATTAACTGCTGAAATCAATAAAAATCCAACTATATCTACCTATTCAACAAGAGGAATGGGTACAGATTCGGTCGGTAAGACTATCTATGCGGTTGAAAAGTCCTATATCGAAAATCCAAAGATTCAAGACAGAGAAAGAATAAATTTACGTATAGATGTATTAAGAAATAATATAGATGATAGTTATAAACGTTTACAAAGCCTAAAGGAAGATATTTGGCAAGATAATGAAAAAAACATAGGAATATTAACAGAACTTGAAGTTACATTCTCTAAAGATGTTATACTCTCTGGGTGGCAAAGTTTAGTGTTCTATTCTCTTGTATTTGGATTCTTTCTGTTTATAGAATGCCTTGTTGTTACAGGTAAAATATTCTCAAAAAAATGCGACTATGAAGTTTTTGTTGAGAAACAGCAAGAACGAAAAATAAGACAGATTGAACACATACTTTGTAAAGTATAAAGCTATATATAATTACGTTCGGGATAAGAAAGTAGCAGGTACTAGCAGTGACAGCGAAGTCAATAAAATATTGATTAATACTGGCATAAGATTTTT
>CAMWKM010000031.1 GCA_947174835.1 uncultured Prevotella sp. | reverse complement strand
GGGACTTAGATATGAGGGGGAGGCTCCTCCGCCCCCCACGACAAAGATGCCGTTTACCACTCGTAAACATGATACTTAGACAGCGTAAGTGCCATACTTAGGAGGCGCAAACACCATAGTAACTTTTTTTAAGAATCACGACCATGAAAGCCATGCCCCATCAACCGAGGTCAGTTTCATGGGATTTTCGCAGCAGCAAAACGGGAGAAAAAGGAAGAAAAGGGAAGAAAGCGGAAGAAAACGGAACGAAACGGAACACGCACTTTGGGAATGCAGTACCTTTGCAACATCAGAGAAACGCTCTGAGGAAGCTGAAAAGTCGAAGACGCGCGTAAAGGCTGGCAGGCTTCAGACATTAAACAAACAAAAAACAAAACGATTATGATTCTCTATGTTTTGAAGCAGAACAAGAACGCTGAATCCAGTGCCTACGGCAAGTACTTCGCCTTCCCCGTGATTGAAGAAACCATCAACCTCGACGGACTCGCAGAGCACATGGCCAACCACAATACCCCCTACTCGAAGGGTGCCATCAAGGGGATGCTCACCGATATGGTCAGCTGCATCAAGGAACTCCTGCTGGAGGGCAAGAACGTAAAGATTGCCGACCTCGCCATCTTCTCCCTCGGCATCAAGAACGCCGGCGGTACCATGAAGGCAGACGAGTTCACAGTATCGAAGAACATCAAAGGCGTGAAGCTCCGTGCCCGTGCCACCGGTGAACTGGTGACCAAGAATCTGAAACTCGAAGCCTCGCTGAAAAAAGCCAGTGCCACGACGAAGGGCGCAACTCAGGCAACAACCAACACAACTGATACAACTGACTGAACAAAAACTTGACGACTATGAAGATTCTCAAAGACATGAAGACGTGGAAGACCATCATCCAATTCATCATCACCATCCTCACCGCCATCACCAGCTCGTTTTTCGTGCAAAGCTGCGTGGCTTAGAAATCACAGAAAGGCTATGACTATGAGGAAGATAGATCTGATTGTGATCCACTGTAGTGCAACCCGGTGCAACAGGCCGTTCCCCGTGACTACTCTTATCAACAGCCATGCCGACCGCTTCGGATTCACGGGCTACCACTACTACATCACCCGCGACGGAACGGTGTATCAGACACGCCATGAACAACTGGTCGGTGCACACGCCAAAGGCTACAACCAGCACTCGCTCGGTGTGTGTTACGAAGGGGGCTACGACGAGCAGGGAAAGGTGGCCGACACAAGGACGGCAGCACAACGGTGTACGTTGCTGGAACTGCTGAAACGACTGAAAAAGGAACATCCGCAGGCCAAAATCGTGGGGCACAGGGATTTGCCCAATGTAAAAAAAGCCTGCCCCTGCTTCGATGCAACGGAGGAATACCAAAACCTGTAACACCTCCACATCACCACTCCGACTTGCCCGAATGCCTCAAACAGCATTCGGGCATTTTCATACGATGACGCACGCGAGGAACAAATTCACGTTAAAACTAATGAGGACCAAAAAACTCCACTGATTCCAAAAACATTTGGAAATTTCATGAATAGTCCATACTTCTGCACTCTGACATAAATTCAACTCTTGGAAAAAGAATTACTATATTTTCTGTGAGGATATTGTGTTTTCTGATAAAAAGTTAATCTAATTTAGCTACTTAATAAACTTTTTTCAGAAGTTTATTCATTATTGTCAGATATGTTTTATATCTTTGTAGCAGAAAATCATCGAACAATTATTACCCAATAACATATAACATTGAGTATATTTGTAGCTAAAAACAATAAAGAAATGAAACCAATGATAAAATACAGGGGTGGCAAATCAAAGGAAATACCCAATATAATGTGGTATATCCCACGTTTCTGCGGTCGGTACATAGAACCCTTCTTTGGAGGTGGTGCATTATTCTTCTATCTCGAACCCCGTAAGGCAATAGTCAACGACATCAACGAGAAATTGATCAAATTCTATCTGGGTGTTCGCAACAAATATCCTAAACTTCGCGAAGAACTTGATGAAATAGAAAAACTATACACTCAATACCGCTATGAGTTTGATGCCCTCAAAGCTAAGCATCCTTATGAAAGAGTAAATGACCGTAATGAAGAAATGTACTATCATCTTCGTGCTCAATTCAATGGAACTGAGATGCAATACTATTCTGATGCTGCACTCTACTACTATATCAACAAAACTGCCTACTCTGGCATGATTCGCTATAATGGTAATGGCGAATTTAATGTCCCGTTTGGTCGTTATCCTCATTTAAATACCGATGGAGTTACAATGGGGCATAGCCTTTTACTCCGCAGAGCTGAAGTTTATAATAAGGACTACAGCAAAATATTCAAGATGGCTACAAAGGACGATTTTATGTTTCTTGATCCACCATACGACTGCACTTTCTCCGACTATGGCAATCAAGAGTATAAAGATGGTTTCAATGAGGAAGAACATCGCCGTTTAGCTAAAGCATTCTACGAACTTCCATGTAAGGCAATGATGGTGATAGGTCGTACACCGCTCATTGAGGAACTTTATGGAAAGGACATTGTGGACGAATACGACAAGAATTATGCTGTAAACATCCGCAACCGTTTTAAGTCGGGTGCAAAACATGTCATTGTTATGAACTATCGAAAAGATTGGGATAACATTGAAGTCTTTGAACCTGAAGAAGGCGCAAATCACATACCTGAGACTGCCCAACTTAGATGTTTCGAAACAGAACCTGAAGAATAATATGGCAAAATTAGATAGCCAACTATTGTTCTTGACGACATCGCCGAGAACACCTGAAAAAATGATCCCCGAAATTGAACTGCTCATTCAGAATTTCAACGGACAAGTATGGAACCAGAAGAGCCAACAAGCTTTTATGGGTATATTGCGTAATGAGAATTTTTACAATGGACAAGGAACCAATGACCCAGCTTTCAGTGCCCGCGACCGCATCAACCGTGCACCAAAATCATTGGGATTTGTTCTTTTGGAGCCTACGTTGCAACTCACACCTGCCGGATACAAACTTTTAAATTCTCGCAGAACAGATGAAGTATTTCTGCGTCAGATGCTAAAGTTTCAGGTGCCATCACCATATCATAAGCCAACTGACAAGGCTGCTGAATTTTGCGTAAAGCCCTATTTAGAAATGCTCCGTCTTGTCCACACGATGGGAACGCTAAAATTCGACGAGTTGCAGATGTTTGGAATGCAACTGACAGACTTCCACGACTTTGATAAAATTGTACACAAGATTGAAAAGTTCCGCATAGCAAAGGCAAAACACACGGGCAGTTACCGCATATTTAAGACCGAGTATCTAAATAACGAGTTGAAGGAAATTTATCGTGAGCGTATCCTACGTGGCGAGACAAAGACCCGCGAGAGCAATGATGCATCACTGTCAAAGTTCCTGAAGACTCAATCAAACAATATGCGCGATTATGCTGATGCCTGTTTCCGCTATCTACGCATTACAGGACTTGTCAATGTCTCACACGTGGGCAAATCATTGTCAATAGTTCCAGAACGACAAGCCGATGTCGATTATATTCTGAAGAACGTGAGTCGCACCCCCGTTTATGTGGATGACCCAACAGCATACACCGCTTATCTCGGTGATGCAACCCTGCCAAGATTGCTGACAGATAATCGTTCCATGCTTGTCAAAAAGATACAAGAAGATTTTTCTTCAGTGGAAATTTCTACAGAAGCTACACTTGACGATCTAAAGGACTTGCTGGCTGATCTTTTAGATCAACGCAAGAAGAATCATATCATCGAACAAGTAGCAGAGATTAAAGATTATCGCCAGTACGATGAAATCCAAAAAACTTACGAACAAATTGAGAATAATGAATTATATGATGCACCGCTGATGCTTGAATGGAACACGTGGCGAGCAATGACGATGCTCGATGGCGGTGAAATCAAGGCAAACCTAAACTTCGATGACTATGGTCAACCTCTTTCAACGGCAGCAGGTAATATGTCAGACATTGTTTGTGATTATGGCGATTATATGGTATGCGTGGAGGTTACTATGGCCAGCGGACAAAGACAATACGAAATGGAAGGTGAACCCGTGATAAGACACCTCGGAAAATTAAAGAAAGCCAGCGGAAAGCCTTGTTACTGTCTGTTCGTTGCTCCAATTATTAATGATGCATGTGTGACGCATTTCTATATGGCGCATCACTTGAACTTAAGGAACTACGGTGGAACATCCACTATCATTCCTCTGCCGTTGCAGATTTTTCGAAAAATGGTAGAAGATAGTTATAAAGTCAGTTACACACCTACTCCCTCGCACATACGCCGTTTCTTCGAAGCATCCAACGAATATGCAAAAACATGTGAAAGCGAGGTTGATTGGTACAACAAAATAAAAGAAAAGGCTTTACACTGGTTAGAATAAGTTTGACTATGTATGTAGCGAATAACGCAAATATAAACTAAATTGAACTAAAGTAATTGAAGCAATTAAAATAGAATCATAATGTTCCAGATAAATCAAAGCAATCTCCACCTACTCTTGTCAGGAAAGGTAAGCTGGTTGGTGGAATATTTACACAATGAATAAGAAACTATCTACCGAGAGTACCAAATAACAGAATTGTAAAAACGAAATTTATACCAATTGATATATCAGAGAAGAACTGAATTATCCGACTTGCCCGAATGCCTCAAACAGCATTCGGGCATTTTCATACGATGACGCACGCGAGGAACAAATTCACGTTAAAATAAATAGCTAACTAATTATGTACGTTAAATAACTAATACATTTAGTCTTTTCCTTCGTATTTATTTGGTCGTAACTAAATTATTTCGTTACTTTGCAGAAAAAAAGAAATGAATATGAAGGCGCTAACACAAAAAGAAGAAGAAATCATGAATCATCTCTGGGCTAATGGTGAGATGTTGATCAGAGAATTACAGACGTTGTATGATGACCCGAAACCACATGTGAATACGTTGGCTACGCTGGTGAAGATACTCGAAGAAAAAGGGTTTGTGGCACATCGTGCCATAACCACACGCTGTTTCAAATACTATGCACAGATAAGTCGTGAGCAGTACCGCGACCGATCGCTGGCCGGAGTAGTAGACAAGCTGTTTGACAAATCATACCTTGGAGTTGTGTCGGCACTCGTGAATGAGGAGAAAATATCGGTCGATGACCTGAAGGAACTGATCAGGCAAATTGAGGGAGAATAGGACTATGGGAGAGTTTGTGGCCTATTCGGTCAAAGTTGCGTTATGTCTTGTGATGTTTTATGTGTTCTATAAACTTCTGCTGAGCCATACGACATTCCATGCTTTCAACCGCTTCGTGATTCTGGCAACTGTAGTAATCTCGTTGCTTCTACCCTTTGTGCACATAACATTTGATGAACCCAATACGGTGACTGACAACGTGAGTGTCGTGCCATTGATAGAGATGATCAAGGGGGAATATGAAGAGACTGCCTTTGATTTTTCGCTGATTCATTTGGCAGTGATCATATATATAATAGGTGTCGTGGTGTTTGCTTCGAAGATGATAGTCTCCTATGCTTGTCTCTACAGAATGTATGGCAAAGCAAACAAAGTGGTTACCGACGAAGACGGCATGAGAATATATCTGATGGAAGGCGACGTGTCACCATTCAGTTGGTTCGGACATATCGTAATGAGCATGGAGGATTACGATCATCCAAGCTACAAGGCTATTATGGTTCACGAGAAAGCCCATGCCACGCTGAGACATTCGGCAGACATCCTGTTCTGCAACGTGCTTACGGTTGTACAATGGTTTAATCCGGTGGCCTGGCTGTTGAAGTCGGATTTGCAGGACATCCATGAATACGAAGCAGACGATCATGTGCTTAAAAGTGGGATTGATGCCACCGGATATCAACTGTTGCTGGTGCGTAAAGCTGTTGGCGGCCGCTTGTTTGCAATAGCAAACAATTTAAATAAAAATTCACTTCAAAAGAGAATCAAAATGATGAAAACAAAGAGAACAAACCGTTGGGAGAGCATGAAGGCTTTAGTAGTGCTTCCTTTGTGTGCAATAGCCGTAGTGGCTTTTGCAAGTACAGAAATGAAAAAGGCAGAAAAAGCCGTTGTGTCTGACACTAATCAGATGGTGAATGCCGTAAGAGACAATCTGACGAATCCGATTGCGGTTGCCGATGTGGAGAAAGAAGTTACAGTGACAAATTCGGTAGTGGCAAACAAGATGACTGCCGTGACCGACACAATCAAGGTTCGGACCGATGCGTTTGATGCCGTTGAGGTGATGCCGGAATTTCCTGGCGGCATGGACGGACTTATGAACTACCTTTCCGAGAACATCCAATATCCGCAAGAATCGTGGAAGAACAACGAACACGGCCGTGTCGTCGTGAGTTTTATCATCGCAGCCGATGGTACCGTCCAACAAACGGAGATTAAGAGATCCGTCAGCCCACTTCTGGATGCCGAGGCCCTTCGCGTGGTCAATGCCATGCCCAAATGGAAACCCGGTCAACAGGATGGCAAGGATGTTGCCGTGAAATACACACTGCCCGTATCGTTCAACCTCGAAAATAACAAATATTCGGCACTTATCCTTATCAATGGTAAGAAACTTGCCGATACTTCCTACAAGTCGCTTGATGAAATCGACAAATCCGATATTGAATTTATAAATGTTCTAAAAGACTCTACTGCCATAGAAAAATATGGTGTGTTAGGGAAAAACGGAGTTATTGAGATAAAACTTAAAACGAAATAAAACTTAAATCTCTCTTGTGTTTGTATGTCGGCGGTAAGCAAGTGATTGCTGACTGCCGACATTCGCTATAAGTACCCCCTGCTTATGAATTCAGCAGCACCGCAGTACGCACACGACTCAGTGTCTCAGGTGTCATCTGCAAATAGCTGGCAATATACACCAACGGAGCACGGAGCACCAATTGGGGCGCACTCTTCACCAACTTCTGATAGCGATCAAGGGCACTCTCGAAACGCAACATATCTGCACGCTGCTGACTGATGATGAGCGACTCCTCCAATATCTTACGATAGAGCATCTGAATATTCACACTCTTCATTGAAACTGCTTCCAGTTCACGCATCGGAATGGCATAGACCACCGTCGGCTCCAATGCCTGAATAATCTGCGTGGAAGGCGACTCACGGAAAAGGCTCTCAATGCTCATGCAGATCATATTCTCTGTTGGCATATACTCGGTCAGTTCCTTATTGTTCTTAAAATAGAACTGCCGCACCAACCCCTTCACTATCCAATAGATATGCCGGCACACCTCACCCTCGTTAAGGATTCGCTCACCTTTGGCAAACTTCATTGGCACGAGAATGCTTTCCAGCATATCCAGCTCTTCGTGCGTCATCGTACTGTATCTGCGGGCCAGTTCACGGGCCACGTCACGCGGAGTTAAACTTAGGTTGGGCATTGTCTTTACTTTTTTTAGGTTTTGTTTATTAGGCTTAGCCGACTATCTCTGTTTTTCCGACAGCAATGCTGCCACATCAGTCAAGTTTCAATACGGCAAGGAATGCTTTCTGCGGCACCTCTACATTGCCGATTTGTTTCATACGCTTCTTTCCTCGCTTCTGCTTCTCCAGCAGCTTGCGCTTACGGCTCACGTCACCACCATAGCATTTTGCCAGCACATCCTTACGAACCTGCTTCACCGTCTCACGGGCAATGATCTTTGCACCGATAGCAGCCTGAATGGCAATATCGAACTGCTGACGCGGAATCAGTTCCTTCAGTTTCTCACACATACGCCGTCCGAAGGTCACGGCATTGTCCTGATGCGTCAACGTAGACAAGGCATCAACAGGCTCACCATTAAGCAGAATATCAAGCTTGATGAGTTTTGAAGGACGGAACGAGTCTATGTGATAGTCGAACGACGCATAGCCCTTCGATATGCTCTTCAGTTTATCGTAGAAGTCGATCACGATCTCACCCAACGGCAGCATGAAATGCAATTCCACGCGGTTGCCGCTGACGTACTGCTGATCAAGCAGTTCACCGCGCTTGTCCAAACAAAGCGTCATGATCGGGCCGATGAAATCGGCTGCCGTAATGATGGAAGCACGGATATAGGGTTCTTCGATATGGTCAATCATTGTCTGATCGGGCAGACCGGACGGATTGTGAACTTCCTTCTCCTCGCCCTGTTTCGTGTAGCACATATACGACACATTAGGCACGGTGGTAATGACATCCATATCGAACTCACGATCCAGTCGCTCCTGCACAATCTCCATGTGGAGCAGACCTAAGAAGCCACAACGAAAGCCAAAGCCCAGAGCCACCGACGACTCTGGCTGGAAGGTCAGCGAAGCATCGTTCAACTGCAACTTCTCCAACGAGGCACGCAGGTTCTCATAGTCCGCCGGATCAATGGGATAGAGACCGGCAAACACCATCGGCTTCACTTCCTGAAAGCCTTCAATGGCCTTGTCGCAAGGCAGAGCCACATGGGTAATGGTATCGCCCACTTTTACCTCCTTCGAATTCTTAATACCACTAATAATATAGCCTACATCGCCCGTTCGCAATTCCTGACGGGGAATCATGTCCATCTTCAGCACGCCCACCTCATCAGCATCATACTCCATGCCAGTGTTGAAAAACTTCACTTTGTCGCCCTTGCGAATCACACCATTCACGATCTTGAAGTAGGCAATGATACCGCGAAACGAATTAAACACCGAATCGAAGATCAGTGCTTGCAGAGGAGCTTTCTCATCACCGACGGGATGTGGGATGCGATCTACCACAGCGTTGAGAATATCCTCTACACCCTCCCCCGTCTTGCCACTGGCACGGATGATATCCGAAGGGTCGCAACCAATCAGGTCTACAATCTCATCCTCCACCTCATCGGGCATGGCACTGGGCATATCAATTTTATTGATTACAGGAATGATTTCCAGATTATTGTCGATGGCCATATAGAGGTTTGATATGGTCTGCGCCTGCACACCCTGCGTAGCATCAACCACAAGCAGCGCACCCTCACAGGCCGCAATGCTTCGGCTTACCTCATACGAAAAGTCCACATGTCCTGGTGTGTCAATTAGATTCAGCACATACTTCTCCCCATCCCGCTCATACTCCATCTGTATAGCATGGCTCTTGATGGTGATGCCACGTTCGCGCTCCAGGTCCATATCATCAAGCATCTGCCCTTCAGTCACTTGTATGGTCTTGGTATGTTCAAGCAAGCGATCGGCCAGTGTCGACTTGCCGTGGTCTATATGTGCGATTATACAGAAATTCCTAATATTTTTCATTGACGTATAAATCTCTTTAGCTTGCAAAGTTACAAAAAAGAAAGGAAAAAACTCGCTATTTTATGTTTTTTTTGTAACTTTGTGGCGTGAAATCAATAAATTCCATATCAACATGAAGAATATCATGTTTCTATTTGTAGCTGCCACCCTGCTGACAGCCTGTCAGGAATCACTGGAAGAACGTGCCGCACGCGAAGCACGCGAGTTGACAGAAGACAAGTGTCCGATGCCCATCGGCAACAATATGATGCTCGATAGCATCGTGTTCGATATTCCTACTCTCACTCAGTCGCAATATTTCCGTTTTACCGGTGACAACGATAACGACAGTGTGGTCTTCGCCCTGCAAGATGCAAAGAGCTTGCTGGTGTCTGAACTGAAGAGTATGCCTTCTTATAAGCCACTGATGAACAAGGGTGTCAGTTTCCGCTATGTCTATCGATCCAATAAGAATCCGGAAAAGACTTATCTGGAGATGACTATCACCAAGGAGGACTACAGATGATTGAGTCGTAACTACTTACATAGATAACCCATGAACGACATCAAACGCATCGTACTCACTGGTGGCCCTTGCGCAGGCAAGACTACTGCACTGGTACGCATCATTGAGCACTTCTCAAGCCTCGGTTTCAAAGTCTTTACAATTCCCGAAGTGCCCACGCTTTTCACTCAGGCTGGCATGGACTACCTGACGAAGAACAAGGGATTCTTTTACGAGGGCGAGAAAGCTACGCTGGAGATTCAACTGGCATTGGAAGACAAGTTTACGCGAATGGCACAGGAATGTGCCACCCCCTGCATCATTGTCTGCGATCGTGGTGCAATGGATATTTCGGCTTATATGACACCCGAAATGTGGGAACAGATCACACGGACAGCCGGTACCTCTACACCTGAGTTGCGTGACCGCTACGATGCCGTGCTCCATTTAGTATCTGCCGCTGATGGTGCCGAGCAATACTACACAACGACTAACAATGCCCAACGCTACGAACAGATGAACGAGGAAGGGCTGCGCATAGCCCGCGGACTCGACAAGAAGGTGATCCGCGCCTGGACAGGACACTCTCACCTGCGCGTCATCAATAATCACGACGACTTCGACTGCAAGATGAATCGTGTCATCAAGGAGATCTCCAACGTAATTGGACTGCCACAGCCCATCGTCAAGGAACGCAAATACATCGTTGAGTTGACTGGCGAATTGCCAGAAGACAGCATTGAGAGTACAATCACACAGACCTATCTGAAGAGTGAACCGAATGTAGAAATCCGTCTGCGAAAACGCAGTTGGGAACACAAACTCGTCTATGTGCACACCACGAAAAAGAAGACTTCGGAGAATGAAGAACTGGTTACCGAGCGACAGATTAACCAGAATCTCTATGAGATAATGCTCGGTCTGGCCGATCACCAGCGCAAGACCATACACAAACGTCGCAACAGCTTCATCTGGAAAGGCCAATATTTCGAGGTAGACACCTATCTCGACCAGCAGCAGGGCCTCGTTATCCTTGAGACCAAAGACATCGCCGAAAACGAACCCGTTAAGTTTCCCCCGTTCCTCAACGTCATTAAAGACATTACCGACGACGAAGAGTACTACAACTACAATCTGGCCGAAAAAAAATAATTCCACATTCATCACCCATAATTCGCAATTATTTCGTACCTTTGCAACCGCAATAAGAAAATAAGGAAAAAAATGATACTCGAGAAAATCAATACACTCCTTCAGCAGGTGGACACGCTGGAGGCAAAGAATGCCGAGGAAGTGGAGCAATTGCGCCTGAAATACCTGAGCAAGAAGGGCGAGATCACTGAACTGATGAACGATTTCCGCTCTGTGCCGGCCGAACAGAAGAAAGAGGTAGGCATGAAGATCAACCAGCTGAAGCAACGCTATACCGATCGCATCAATGAATTACGCGATGCTTGTCAGACTCAGGAGACGGGTGACGAGACCATTGACCTCACCCGCACCCCCTATCCCATCCAACTGGGCACACGCCATCCGCTGACTATCGTCACCAACGAGATTATTGATATTTTCAGTCGTATGGGTTTTGTATTGGCTGACGGCCCAGAGGTGGAAGATGATCTGCACGTATTCACCAAGATGAACTTCGCTGCCGATCATCCTGCCCGCGATATGCAGGACACTTTCTTTGTGTCGCAACATCCCAACGATGTGACAAAGAATATCCTCTTACGTTCTCATACCAGCAGTGTCCAGGCTCGTGTGATGGAACAGATGCACACTGAAGACGGCAAACTGACGGCTCCCATCCGTGTCATCTGTCCAGGGCGCGTCTACCGCAACGAGGCCATCACGGCCCGTGCCCACTGTTTCTTCCATCAGGTTGAAGGTCTCTATATTGACAAGAACGTATCGTTCACGGACTTGAAACAGGTACTTCTGTCATTTGCCCGAGAGATGTTTGGTGCCGACACTAAGATCCGTCTACGCCCCAGTTATTTCCCCTTTACTGAGCCCAGTGCCGAGATGGATATATCGTGCTTTATCTGTGGCGGTGAGGGTTGCGGTTTCTGCAAACACACTGGTTGGGTGGAGATTTTAGGCTGCGGTATGGTTGATCCTAATGTACTTGAGCAGTGCGGCATCGACTCTACTATCTATAGCGGCTATGCTTTTGGTATGGGTGTGGAACGCATCACCAACCTAAAGTATCGTGTCTCCGACCTCCGTATGTTCTCAGAAAACGATACCCGTTTCCTCGAAGAATTCCAAGCCGCCGACTAAGTGGAACGTCTTTGGAACCCAAACTACATAAAGGTGATGACAGCAAACTTTATGCTGTTCTTCGCCTTTTATGTTCTGACACCCTTACTACCGCTTTATCTCAGTGAGACCTTTTGCGCCACCAAGGATGTCATTGGTTTGGTGTTGTCAGGCTACACCATCACAGCCCTAATCCTGCGCCCTTTCAGCGGCTACGTGGTCGACACTTTTCCACGCAAGCAGGTACTCATGATCTGTTTTACAGCCTTTGCCATATTCTTTGCCGGCTATCTGGCAGCTTCTACCCTATTGCTGTTTGCCATTGTACGAACCATTCACGGTGGACCTTTCGGTGCGCTTACAGTTGCCAACTCCACCGTTGCCATTGATGTTGTGCCTTCATCGCGTCGCAACGAGGGTATCGGCTATTATGGCCTAAGCAACAATCTGGCAATGGCTATCGCTCCAACTATCGGTATTTTTATCTATCAACACACCCACAGCTTCGAGTTTCTCTTCTGGATTGCTTTCATCGTTGCTACCACTGGTCTCCTCGTCGATGCTACAGTCAAGGTACCAACGGTTAAGAGTCTGAAGCCAAAAGCACTTTCTCTCGATCGTTTCTTTCTCCTACGCGGCTGGTTGTTGGGCATCAATATGGTCGCCTTTGGATTCTGCTTTGGCGTGTTGAGCAACTATCTCGCTATCTACAGCAAGGAGTCGATGGGCATTACAGGCGGCACCGGTACTTACTTCCTGCTCTGTTCCGTGGGGCTCATCCTCTCTCGGCTACAGGGTGGAAAAGCACTACGCGAAGGCCGTCTGACCTTCAATGCAGGTTCAGGAATGGTGATTTCGCTCGTTGGCTACACTTTATTTATACTAATGCCAACGATCAGCCAATTCTCACTATTCGATTCTCAGGTCTTGGTATTGATAGGCTACTACGGCTCTGCACTGCTCATCGGTCTGGGCAACGGCCATCTATGGCCGGCCTTTCAGAATATGATGATCAATATGGCTAACCACAATGAACGGGGCACAGCCAACTCTACGATTCTCGTTTCATGGGATGTAGGTGTAGGATTGGGTATCCTGCTGGGGGGTATCGTCGCTGAGCACTTAGGCTATGCCTCGGCTTTCTGGACCGTTGCTTTTATCAATGGCCTTGGTGTACTTCTCTTTTTCCTCCACACCCGCCAGTTCTTCCTTGCCCACCGACTAAGATAGTCGGCAAGAAAGTCTATGGTTCCAAGGGAGCACTCTTCAGTTTTTCCAGTGCACGGCACAACTGATCGGGACACGATGTATTCTTTGCCCCACAACGCACACCATTGAGTTTCTTGACGACATCGTCAATATGCTGGCCACGTACCAACTGACTGATGCCCTGCAAATTGCCATTGCATCCACCCAGAAAGAACACCTGCTGAATCACGTCATTCTCATCGGCCGTCACGTCTATCAACTTTGAGCACGTGCCCACCGTTTCATACTGAATATGCTTTGTTGCCATAACCTTCTAAAATCAGATACTTTTTATGCTTCGTATGCTTTGCAGCATAGGATATTGTCTAACACTACCATCGCAGCCATCGCTTCAACCACTGGAACTGCACGTGGAAGTACACACGGATCATGGCGTCCACGGGCTGTGAAAGTTGTTGAATTTCCCTCCAAATCAACAGTCTGCTGCTTTTTTAATAAGGTGGCAACAGGCTTGAAAGCCACACGGAAATAAATGTCCTGTCCGTTGGAAATGCCCCCCTGAATGCCTCCGCTGTGATTGGTGGCAGTAGTAATGTCTCCGACACAGTCCGTTGTCGTTCTACAAGGCACAAAGACATCGTTCTGTTCTGAACCGCGCTGGATGACACCGGCAAAGCCTTCACCATATTCAAAACCTTTCACTGCATTGATGCTTAACATCGCACTACCCAATTGGGCGTGTAACTTGCCGAACTCCGGTTCACCTACTCCCGGAGGACAGCCCTTAATGACACACGTGATAACACCGCCAATGGTGTCACCCTCGGCTTTCACCTGCTCAATCAGGGTAGCCATCTCAGCAGCCTTCGCTGCATCAGGACAACGCACAGCATTACTTTCCGTCAACGACAAATCATAGTGATGGTAGTCGTGCTCAAGGGCAATGCTACCAACCTGCGATGTGTAAGCCTGTATGGTAATGCCCTGTTGCCGTAGCACCAATTTGGCCAATGCACCAGCCACCACACGGCTAATGGTGACGCGAGCCGATGAGCGTCCACCGCCACGATGGTCACGCACACCATATTTATTATAATAAGTAAAATCAGCATGAGAGGGACGGAACAATGTACGCAGGTTTTCGTAGTCCTGTGAATGCTGGTTCCGGTTGCGCACGATAAAGCCGATGGGGCAGCCCGTCGTCTTACCTTCAAACACACCACTCAACAGTTCCACCTGATCAGGCTCCTGACGTGATGTAGTGAGCTTGCTTTGGCCAGGACGTCGACGGTTCAATTCACCCTGAATAAACTCCATATCGACCTCAATGCCAGCCGGCAACCCATCAATCACACCGCCAACAGCCTCCCCATGACTTTCGCCAAAGGTGGTCAGCGTAAACAATGTCCCAAACGTATTCCGCATCCTCAATAGCCTTTTACTGTTGTTATTTTAGTTAGTGATGGCAGTGTCCACAACAACCTTCATTTTCATCGCAGTCACCATCGCATCCACCGCAACCGCCACAACTCATGTGATTCAGTTGCTGCTGAATCTCTTCTATCGTGGCAAGCCGGTTCTCCAGCACAATACCGGTGAACTGAAGTGACTTGCCTGCCAACGGATGGTTGGCATCAAGCGTCACACCATCATCCTCCACCTTGGTCACACGAACCATCTGGCGTTTGTCATCCTCACCTAATAGGGTGATAATGGCACCGGGATAGATGCGCGCAGCATCAAAGCGACCATCAATAACAAACTCCTCGCGGGGCATTTTATGGACACCTTCCTCATAATATTCGCCAAAGGCATCCTCAGGCTTAAGCGTGAAGTCGAATTTCGTGCCAGGTTCCAAAGCTACGATCTGCTGCTCGAAAATATCGTGCGTGACACCGAAGCCACTAATAAACTTGAACGGACGGCCTTGCTCCGTCTGCTCCTCCATGTGTTTCTCGCCATTCTTTTCAATCGAGAAGAGTTGATAACTCACGGCGATGTATTTGCTCTGCTTGTTGTCCATTTCCTTGATCTATTTACTAATTTCTCTGCAAAGATACACAATTAATTCAAAAATGAAGAATGAAGATTTAATATTTACTGCCGAATCTTTGATTTTCGTTAAAAACAGGAACAATTCTCATACACTATAGTCTAAAAAAACATTGCCTGTTCGACCATTTATGATTGAGGGCTGCCAATTGGCAGCCCTCAAAATCATTTCTCAGAAGATAACCTTACGCGATTGCATCTTACCATCCTTGGCATAGACCCGCTTCAAGTAGAGCCCCTTAGTGGGCGTTGTCACTCGCTCGCCCGACAGGGTATAATACTCGGTGCGAAGCACATCGCCTGCTTCTATACTCGCAATGCCATCGGTATCGCTGCCACCCGTATGATATTCCAATACTATTATAACACTCTGCTGTTCACCAGCATTGGTAAAGGTCAATTCGTTCTGCACGTTGTTCAAGACAAACTCAGCCTTATTGGGTGCACTGGTCGTGGCATTGAGATCAAGGATTTGGCCATCAGCCTCAGTATAAGTATTGCCGGCCACCTCTTTCCAGTAACTGGTACGACTGCTATTGTTATTGACTGTCACACTCCAGAAAATAACCTTTGTCACTTTATAGCCCTCGGGAATGAAAATGCTGGTCTGTCCGCCATTGGAAAGTTTGATGCCCGTACGCTGTATGCCATCGAAATCGTATGTCATCTTGCTGCCGGCACTGAAGGTCTTGTCAGTCAAAGTAGTGTACTTCATACTGAAACCGATGTTGTTAGAAGGCGATGCTTCGTTACCCACCAGTTCTGTGCAAGCATCATTACTTGGCTGACGCACCATGTTACCCCAAGCCAAGCAAACCTTCTTCGTTTCACTAACAGGATCGGGATCGATCCCAGGCTCATCGGGTCTTTCGTCGCCACCGACAACTTTCAAGATACCTTCGCTAAGTTCCGATGTGTCCCATGTCTGGCCTTCGCCCGGTGTCTCCGGCAGGATCTTTGCGAACGAACCTGTTGCTTTACCTGTGAAGACCTGAATACGATCGCCATTATAACGGGTGACTTCCATCATCGCCTCGTTAAGTTGAAGCACTGCAGCACTGCCCAACTTCAGACCACCGCTAAAGGTCAACCCCTTATCAGTTGCCAGCGTATCGCCCACTTGCAATGTGCCATTCAACGTGACAGCACCAGCCAACGTACCCGTACCGGCCAATGTAGCAGTTGCTGCCACCGTAATGGCACCGGTACCAGTATGTCTACCATTAACAATAAGTGCACCACCATTCACTGCAGTCGTACCACTATAGGTATTGTTGCCAGTCAATCGCCAGTCGCCAACACCTTCTTTCACGATTGCCGTCTTACCGGGATGGCTGTGAGCCTGATCATAGTCATCAATGATACCCTTAAACTCCTCATCGGTATTGGCACCGCCAACCACCCAAGTACCATTGCCTTTAGCCTTCACATTGAAACCAGACAAAGCCGTAGAGGCATCACCCGACAGACCGCCCAGATAGAATGTCTGATCATTCTTACCGCCAGTAATCGAAGCCGTACCCTTCAGATAGATGGTAGCATTCTTCACACCCGCACCGTTGCGCACGGCAAACTGACTCTGATTGGCCTTGCCCGTACCGTTGATAATCAGGTTGCCGGTAAAGCCATCCCAGTTACCTTCGATGTACTCGCGCAGATAATGCACATTCCAAATCAGCGTTCCAGCACCCGCCACCTTACATTTATTAGTATTCCACAAGTCGAAATCTATTGTGGAAGTAGTGCCTGCCATCACCTCAATGGGGAAGTTATAGGTGACGCTGGCCTCATTCTTACCAACGGTACTGAACTTGCCACCCTGAAGTAAAAGTTTCGAAGCCTTACCAAGACCAGCATCTGAAACAGTCTTCGAGGCCAGTCTCACTTCTCCGCCCGAAAGCACCAAGTCGCCATCGAAATCAAAGAACTTATCTGTATTGACCAACACTTGGCCTTCACCACCAATCTCCAAATTGCCCTGTCCCTCAAAACTACCATTCATAGTGACCACTGCGCCACTGTTGGCAATGTTCAGTTCCGTGTTGTTATAGATTTTGGCCGAACGATTGGTTGCGGTCGTTGCACCTATGTACTTATAGGTACCGCCATCCATCACCCAGTTTTGAGCGAACTCCAGGCTTTTGCCCAGTCCGCTGGCCACACCGCCATTCTTCAGACTGGAGAACTCATAGACACCATTATGAAGCACGGTTGCACCCTCGTACTGCTGATCGCTGACAATGGTCAGTGTACCTTTGCCGGTCTTATTCAGCGAAGCCGGGCCACCTATATAGCCCGTACCGTTGAGAGTCACATTAGCATCGCTACGCACTACCACGGCCGTATAATCCTTTGCCTCATTAAGTGTGATCGTCTGATCCTCCGTGGGATTGATAAGCCATTCACCATCACCCGTACCGGTAAAGGTTTCTGCATCAATAATATCCACCTGCTCCGGACGAGTCTTCACGGTGAGCTCCGCCGTATAGGCAGACTTATTTGTTCCGGCAAAGGCACAGACACGCACCACATAGGATGAGCCAGGCTGCAACGAAGCATCGTCAATCGTGAAGGTACTTACATTAGCTGCCGTGCGGCCTACCTCAACAAAAGCATTATCTTTCTCCATTTCCACAATGAAGCCGTCCTCATTATCGGTAAAGTCAGACCATTCAAGGGTCAGGCTACTTGTGGTCGACGATGCCTGCGTCAGCAACATCGGAGCACGAAGATAGAACTCACGATCTGACTTAGTAATTGAGTTGAAGTAATTTTCAATATTCGTATAGCCATTCTCTGCTATAGTCATGGCATCATCTTTCAACTTATCAGTGCCATTGGCATCCTCCCATACATCGGGCATACCATCACCGTCAGTATCGGTGGACTTAGTGCCCTTGAACATTGTCCAAGTATCAGGCGTGCCGTAAGGCAGATCTTTCTCGCTAGTAATCAGATTGCCTTTCTTACCGAACGACAAGACTTCATTTACCATATAAGCGTCGGTCAGATCACGATAAGGCAACGATGCACCCACATCGGGCAGAAGATTCTCCACCAGCGTATTGCCAGCCCAAGTATCCAGTTCCGGATAATCATAGGGTGTACTCTGACGATCACTGCCACCGTCACCGGTGAAGAGCTCGGGATTGAAGATGCCATCCTTGTTGCGATCCTGCCAGTTGTCTGCTCCATAGAAGTGGAAATTGGAGTTACCACCTGAGAAACCGTTAGCAGACGTACTGGTGGAATTGCCATTGATGAAGAGATTACCCACAGCGTTGGCATAAGAATCGCCCGACGACTCACCACCCATCTCATAGGCATAAGCACTCCAGTTGTAGACGATGTTGTTCACATACTGATGCTTACCTTTCACCTTGAAGTTTCGTGTCTTATTGTCACAGAGCAACACACGATAGATTGTGATGTTGTCAGCCTGAATCAATCCACCGGCCGAGTGCTGCATTAGACCCTGGCCTACGATACAGTTTTGCAGAGTAACATCATGGGGAGCCGTTCCTTTCTTGTCCCAGTTAATCGAGAAGTTCTCGTCCTGCCCCCATGCAAAAGAGCAATGGTCAAAGATCATATTGCCGCCATTGGCCAGTCCGGCACAGTCGGCATCCTTCGTACCTACCGAACCCATGCGGAAGCGCACATAGCGCATGATGATGTTAGAAGCACCCGAACATGACATACCATCGCCATAGACGGTAATGCCCTCACCCGGAGCCGTCTGTCCGGCTACGGTGATATTGCTTTTAAACACTATGCGGGAGTTGATGCGGATGACACCAGACACATCAAATACAACGATGCGATTAGGCTGACTGACGGCATCGCGCAGCGAACCGGCACCCGAATCGTTCAGGTTAGTCACATGATAGACCTTACCATCGCGACCACCCGTCGCAAAGCGTCCCCATCCTTGTGCACCGGGAAACGCTAATTGTTGGGCGTTCGCCGTCACACTGCTCACCAGCAGTATGAGGCCGAGTAATAGTTTTGATTTCATTCTTTTAGTAAATTAGTTTATTTGATTTCTCCAATAATATCTGTTACCGAATCGACACCATGACGGTCGAGCCACTCGTTGATGCCGTCGCGTACCTTTATAGTAACAGCAGGGTCGAGGAAATTGGCCGTACCTATTTCAACGGCCATTGCACCACACATTATAAACTCCAGTGCATCCTCGGCCGTGTATATACCACCCAGTCCAACAACGGGAATCTTGACACTATGAGCCACCTGATAAACCATTCGCAAAGCCACAGGCTTGACGGCCGGTCCGCTCAGTCCGCCTGTACCGATAGACAATACTTTACGGCGCTTTTCAATGTCGACGGCCATACCCATCAGCGTATTAATGAGCGACACGGCATCGGCACCGGCAGCCTCTACGGCACGGGCAATCTCCGTAATATCGGTCACATTGGGCGACAACTTCACGATGAGTGTCTTATGATAACGCTCACGTACTGCCTTCACCACACTCTCCGCGCCCTGACAAGTGACACCGAAAGCCATACCTCCATCCCTCACGTTCGGACAAGAAATATTCAGTTCGATGGCAGGAATATTGTCCAACCGGTCTATACGAGCAGCACATTCGGCATAGTCCTCAGGCGACGAGCCGCTCACGTTGACAATCATATTCGTATCAATATCCTTGATTTGCGGATAGATATGTTCGCAGAAATAGTCCACACCCTTGTTCTGCAAGCCCACGCAATTGAGCATTCCCATCGGTGTCTCGGCCATGCGGGGATAGTCGTTACCCTCTCGGGGAAGCAACGTAGTGCCCTTCACAATGATGCCGCCTATTTCCTCAAGCGGCAAGAAGTCTTGAAACTCCAGTCCATAACCAAACGTGCCTGAAGCCGTCATCACGGGGTTCTTCAGTTTCAGGTCGCCAATCTTTACGTCTAATCTTGCCATAGCAGTCTATTGATGTTAAACACAGGGCCTTCCTTACACACACACAGATTGCCCTCGGTAGTCTTCTCCACACAGCAGAGACAGGCTCCCAAACCACAGGCCATCAGGTTCTCAAGCGACACTTCACAGCAGATCTGCTGCCGACGGGCATAGCAAGCCACAGCCTTCATCATAGGCGTTGGGCCGCAGCACTGAATGAAGTCGAAACGCTCCTGCTGCAATATGGAATGGTCAGTCACAAAGCCTTTCTCCCCCATAGAACCATCTTCAGTGGTCACCAACACCCGACCATACTTCTCAAATTCCGAGAGCATCAGCAGATCCTTTGCCGTGCGCGCCCCAAGCAGAAATGTGGGTTCTACCCCACCCTGTCTGAGCATCGCACCCTGATAGAGCAGCGGAGCCACACCAACACCGCCACCCACTAAGAGAGGTAAACGACAATCTGCGAGCGTTGAAAAACCATTACCCAAAGGCAAAACGCAATTCAATGTATCGTTCTCGTGCAACTGAGACATTCGATGAGTGCCATCACCCACACAGGCCACGAGCAACCACAGTTCGTTGGCAGCACGATCAACAAAATGGATGGATATCGGTCTGCGCAGAAAAGTCGACGATGAGCCGTCCACCCTAACCTCAACAAACTGTCCCGGCAGCATCTCCGGCAGCGGTTTATCGTCAGTTAGGCGAATCAGTACATACCGCTCATGTACCTTTTCCACGGACTTGACCTTCAAATCCAGAATAAATTTCTTCATAAGTCTATTGATCTGTTTCGCGGACAAAATTACAAAGAATCCGTGAATTGACCAAGGAAAAGATGCAGTTTTTCGGGGAGGACTTTAGTCACTCTATTATGAGAGAGCATGAAAGTATATGGTTTACGAGACCTAAGTATCATACTTACGAGGTCTAAGTATGGTGTTTACGAGGCGAAAACAGCATACTAAAGAAAAGTGGAAACACCTTGCTGCATCTCTCTTTTTTTTCGTACCTTTGCACCCATGACAAACAAATCATCATACACCATACTCTTTGCACTGCTCTTGCTGACAGCTTGCAAGGGACAGACGCAACAGTCTGAGACGGTTTTGACCGAACAGATTGAACCTTTCGTGTCGACTACGGCCGTGCCGCAGTCTCTCACCGAACCCGTCAACCTGCTGAAACAGCGAGTTGGAAGGGGGACCTCGGAGATTCTGATTGAGCGGTTGGGCTACACGACCTCATACAACAAGCAGCGCAAGACACCAAACTGGGTGGCATGGACACTGACCAAACAGCACACCTATGGCAATCATCAGCGACAGAACGAGCGTTTTGAAGAGGACAAGGATGTGCCGACTCCACGCGCCACTTATCAAGACTACTACAACTCACGCTACGACCGGGGACACATGTGTCCGGCAGGCGACAACAAATGGCATCAAGAGGCGATGACCCAATCATTCCTGATGACAAACATTTGTCCGCAGAACCACGGACTGAACAAAAATGACTGGAACTCGCTGGAAATGAAGTGCCGCAACTGGGCTCGCCAATACGGTGAGATAACCATTGTCTGCGGCCCTATTTTCGAGGGTGAACCCAAGTATATTGGCCGTAACAAGGTGCAGGTGCCCAGCGGCTTCTTCAAGGTGGTCTATCGTGAAAAGCCGCAGAAGAAAGCCATCGGCTTCATCTTTCGTAACGACGGCAGCAGCCAGCCTTGGCATGAACAGGTATGCTCGGTCGATGATGTAGAGGAGCGCACGGGCTACGACTTCTTCCCCCAATTGCCCGACGACGTGGAGAATCTCATTGAATCTGAAGAGACGCTACGCGACTGGTAGTGTTAAAGTTGGTTTAAAATAAGGTGCTGACGTCGGATTTTCGAGAGGAAATAACTACCTTTGCAGACCAAAAGCGATAAGAAGCGTGAAAATACAACAAGTGCTGAGCGCCCTTGAACGATTCGCGCCCCTGCCACTGCAAGAAAGTTGGGACAATGCTGGCTTGCAGATCGGATTGACAGAGGCGGAGGTTTCAGGGGCATTATTGTGTCTGGACGTGACTGAAAAAGTCATAGACGAAGCCCTGAGAAAAGGATGCAATCTGGTGGTTAGTCACCACCCGCTACTCTTCCGTGGGCTTAAACAGGTGGCCGATCTGAACGATGTGCAACGTACTGTGCGCCATGCTATCAAGAACGATATCTGCGTTATTTCCATGCATACTAACCTCGACAATGCTCTCGGTGGTGTCAACTGGAAGATTGCAGAACGTCTCGGTGCCGACAATATCCGCTCCGGCAGCAATCCGGCACACGGCAACTCTTCCACGGAGAAAGCCCCTTGGGTGCTTGCCACCCTCTCCTCCCCGATGTCTGCCGAAGCCTTCATCCAACTGGTGAAGGAACGCTTCAATGTCGCGTGTGCCCACTGCAACGAGCTATTGCAGCGCCCCATCCGGACGGTAGCCATCTGCGGTGGTGCCGGTGACTTCGTGCTTGATGATGCCATCAAGCAGAAAGCCGATGCTTTCATTACGGGCGAGATGCACTATCACCAATACTTCGGCCATGAGCAGGAGATTCAAATCTGCGTAATTGGCCATTATGAGAGCGAGCAATTCACTACGGAAGTCCTACGCGACATCATTCTGCGCGACTGTCCTGAAGTGAAATGCTATCTGGCAGAGACAATTACAAATCCTATCAAATATTATTAATATGGCAAAGAAATATCCTACAGAACTGTCAGTAGAAGAGAAGTTGAAGACCCTCTTCCAGTTGCAGACGGCCCTATCGGCCATTGATGAGAAGAAAGCACTGCGCGGTGAACTGCCTCTCGAAGTGGAAGATCTGGAGGCTGAAATCGAAGGTCTCACCATCCGCATTGAGCGTATTCAGAATGAGATCGGTGAGTTTGAACGCGCCATTTCACAAAAGAAAGGCGAAATTATTGAGTCGCAGAACAGCGTAGAGCGCTACAAGCAACAACTGAACGACGTGCGCAACAATCGCGAATACGACACTCTCTCGAAAGAGATTGAGTTCCAGTCGCTGGAAATCGAACTCTGCAACAAGAAAATCAACGATGCACAGAAGCGCATCGCTGAGAAACAAGAAGAGTTGCAAGGCGCACAAGAGGTGCTGAACGAGAAAAAAGGCGACCTGGAAGTAAAGAAGAATGAGCTTGACGAGATTATGGACGAGACACGCGTCGAAGAGGAAAAACTGAAAGAGAAAGCGAAGGACTACGAGGCAAAAATCGATCCCCGCGTGCTCACTTCCTTCAAACGCATTCGCAAGAATGCCCGCAACGGCTTGGGTATCGTCTATGTGCAGCGCGATGCCTGCGGTGGTTGTTTCAACAAAATTCCGCCTCAGCGTCAGCTTGATATCAAGATGCACAAGAAAGTTATCGTTTGCGAATACTGCGGTCGTATTCTCATTGACCCCGAACTGGCTGGCATCAAGACTGAAAAACCTGTCACCGAGGAGAAGAAGACACGCAAGCGCTCGACTTCTACTGCCCGCAAGACGGCCAGTTCCAAGAAGACGACCGATGCCAACGATATGGCCTAAAGATCTTCATACCGAGGTATCTCTTTCAGAAACTGATAGGACTGTCGTTCGTAGTCCATTCGGCAGCAGTAGTGCTGACGACCGTTTGACACGATAAGATAGTCCACATGAAGCAAAAAGTTATAAGCAGTTATCTGATCGAACACACGTTGTGTCAGGTCTATTTCTGGCGACTTATATTCAATAATCATCTGCGGTTGCAACGCTCTATTATATAATAAGGTGTCGCACCGCAGTTTTTTTTCGCCTATCACAAGTTCCACCTCATTGGCCAGCAGTCCCTTCGGATAGCCTTTATAGTCCATCAGATAGTGCACAACATGCTGACGGACCCACTCCTCAGGCGTCAAAGCCACGTATTTGCGGCGCAGAACATCGAAAATCTGGCGTTTTCCGCCCCGCTCACGAAATTTTGTTTCGTATGGCGGTAGATTTATTTCCATTTATTTTGTATCTTTGCAAACGATTTTGATTTGCAAAGTTAACAAAAAAATCTGAGATACAAATGGCTGAAACCAAAAATGTGACCTACGAGAGCATTATGAGAGAACTGATGGACGGCAAATATCGCCCCATCTACTATCTCATGGGCGACGAGCCATACTACATCGACAAGATCAGCGAATACATTGCTGAACACGCCCTACAACCCGAGGAGCGCGACTTCAACCAGACGATTCTCTTCGGCAGCGACGTCAACGCATCGCAGATTGCCGATGCTGCACGACGCTATCCGATGATGGCTGAAAGGCAGGTAGTCATTGTAAAAGAGGCGCAAAACATCAAGAATACTGATGCGTTGGAGAAGTATGCCAAGCAACCACTGATGAGCACAGTGCTCGTCGTTTGCCACAAAAACGGCAAGATCGACGGTCGAAAGCGCGAATATGTGAAAGCCATCCAGCAAGCAGGCGTTATCTTTGAAAGCACAAAGATCAAGGATCGTGAACTTCCTGCCTTTATCGAGGGCTATCTGAAACGCAAAGGAGCAAGCATCGATCCTAAATCGACTCAACTCATTGCCGATGCTATTGGTTCAGATCTAAGCCGTCTGACCAGCGAACTGGACAAGGTGCTCATTGCCCTGCCAGAGAATGACCGCCGAATTACTCCACAGATAGTAGAAGAACAGATAGGAGTAAGCAAGGATTTCAATGGCTTTGAATTGAAGGATGCCATCGTTAATCGTAACATATTCAAGGCAAATCAGATTATCAATTATTTTGACAAGAATCCCAAAGCAGGCAATATATATTCATTTCTCCCAATGATATTTAACTACTTCCAGAATCTGATACAGGCCTATTATTGTCCCCAAAAGCAGAGTCAAGAGGCAGTTGCACAATGGCTTGAATTGAGATCTCCATGGGCAGCTAAGGATTACATGACTGGCATGAGAAACTACACTGCGATGAAAACAATGCAGATTATTTCCAAACTACGCGAAATAGATGCCAAAAGTAAGGGGTTGGACAACCCCAATACGCCATCAGAAGAGCTAATGAAGGAACTGATTTTTTACATTTTGCACTAAAATAGCCTCTTTTTTCATTTAGAATAAGCACCTCAAAAGGGTGCTTTTTTTGCAATAAACTCAATTGAAATCAGAGAGTTAGCACCAAATAAAGCCCTCTGAATTTTAAAAATTCCATACCAATAAAATACTCGTCCAGAATTTTTCAAATATGATAAAATATCGTGTTTTTTCCTTCTTTAGATTTATGTTTAACAACTTTTATGGTTTAAATTATAAT
>CAMWKM010000030.1 GCA_947174835.1 uncultured Prevotella sp. | reverse complement strand
ATGTTCAGGGAAACGACATTTTCATAATGTTCTGATTCGGGAGAGAGTCTCAGTTCACCTCCATCCTTTTGGATTCTCGCAAACAACTCAATCTGCGGATTTTTTTCTGCCAGATACTTTCCGTCAGGGTAATTCAAGTGAGCGATATATCCGTATTCCATGCAGTATCCCGACTCGAAGGAGTATTGCAGCATATACACATTTTCCTTTTCCGGGCACCAGTCGTTATAGCAGTTTTCATATCTCAGCCATAGTGCCGAAAGGGCAAAACATACCATTCCCGCCGTCAGTGAGAGAATGCAGATGGTGTTTTGTACCTTGTATCTCATCAGGTTTCGCAGGGAAACATTGATATTGTGGATGATCATATTCATAATTATTATAATTTTATTCTTTCGCAATGATCTTGGCAGGATCTACCTGCATCGCTTTATGGATTTGCCAGCCTACTATCAGGAAGATAAGTAACGTGACGATGGCAATACCGAGAAGGATTGGCACGACGGGTGAGAGCGTGGTTCCTGGAACATCCTCTGTTACTATACCTTCTATTAACTGATTGAACATAACACACAAAGGCACGGCGATGAACAAAGCCACGACGATAAGCACCACATAGACCTTGCCGAACATACGGTAGATGTGCTTGCCCTTTGCTCCGTTCACCTTGCGTATGGCCACCTCCTTTTTGCGGGCACGGGTGTCGAGGGCGATGGTGCTGAAGATGCTCATGGCACAGATGAGCAGGCTGACACTGCCTAAGATCCAACCACCGTTTTGTATGATTTCTATCATTATGGCCGGTGTGCTCTCCATTTCACGGAAATTGAATACCATTTTATTGATGATTTCCGGTTCGAGGCGTTCTATTGTTTCATCCACGCTTCGTGCCAGCGCCTTGCCTCTGCCGGCTTTAGGAACAAGTACGTATTTTTCATTTATATATCTGTCCCAGTCAGGGGCGATTGCCACAAGAGTTTCGGCATTACTTTCGTATGGAATGTTCTTGATTATTCCGGCAATGGGCAGGGTTAAACCTTGTCCTATGTCGAGGGTCAGCGTATTCTTGTTGAGAATACCGAGTTCGTGAAACTTATTGTATAGTTGTTCAGAGAGAAGCAGGCAGTTGGTGCGGTCAACATCCCGATTGAACCATTCCGGGGCCATTCCGGGGAAAGAGAGCATCGCTGTGTCTGTGGTGCAGCGGAATTTAAAAGATCTTCTGTACTGCAATTTTTCCACGGCCTCAGGATTCTCCTCAATTTCCCTGATTTGACAATAATCGATGCCATACATAACCATCCTGTCGAGGTCAGGCAGGCGTTCTATCCCATCAAGTAGCCGATCCGTGTGTTCTGCATGTGCAGGGCGGAGATAAAGACTCTCTTTGTAAAAGTCGTTATTCTCAGGGATGTTAAATGCTTTCAGTATAATGTTTCCACCGTTCGCCAAGATGAAGGTACAACAGACAAAGACAATGCTGATGACTATCTGGATGCCTAACATGACGTTGCGGAACAGATGATTCCGACTGCGGCGCATACTTGCCGCGAGACCTTTTCCAGTCTTGCAGATGCGCAAGAGTGTTATCCATACCATCAGACTGCATAGAACAAGCAACCCTCCGCCAATCACCAGACTGTGAAGCCAAAGGCTATGGATTTTGATGCCGGTCTCATAGATGAATATATTCAGTTCATTGTCAATGAAGTCCTGTAGCAGGCAACTGAGTATCACGGCTACGATGACAGACAGACAAACAGATATAGCTACCTCTGTGACAAGCAGGCTGAAAAGCTGCATCCGGCTTGCACCGTTGACGACACGGAGCGACATTTCACGACGACGTATCCAGAACAACTGTGTCTGTATGCGCAGAAAACCGATGATGGCAGCCAAGAGTATGAGGGAACTGATGATGTAGATAAATCCTCTGACGGTAATGTTCACGTTTATATCAGCATCATCCAACGCTCTTGAAAGTTCTGCCTCCAATCCAAATGGCTTGACACGTTCATTCACTTCTTCCAGAAGTTGCTGCTCTGTGCATTCTTCTTTCAATACGACATTTAACATTGATGGGATAAAATCAATTTCATCCAGTTCTTGATGGTCTTCAATGCAGTCGTAAAGGCAATAATACAATGCCCCGGAAATGTTTTCCTTATTGAGATAAGACAGGGGGCGGTACACATCCACAATGGTGACCGGTATGGTTTGATAGTAACCGATAATTGTCTGGACTGCCCCGATGGGGCTTTTGTCACGGAAAATGCTTTTTGCAAGATTTTCTTCGATGATGGCCTCTCCCTGTTTCAGCTTCTTTATCTTCTTGCCCGTAATGGCGGAACGGAGGCCTGCATAGGTGATGTATTCCGGATCAATGTAGTTGGCACTTATCGCCCCTTTGCGCACAGTGGAATCAGGTAAATGGAATTCTGCCGGCAGTCCCAATCTTCCATTAAAATCAACATCTACGGCAATTTGTTCGGTACAACTTAGTCCGCCGTTTTGCTTTACGGCACGGATGACGTCGCAGTTTATGTTCGCTTTATCCCCTTCATTTATAGTCCTGAAAAGCACCTTATAAGCCCGGTCATAATAAGGCTCGTTGTAAATTTCCGGCAGTTGGAATCTTGTCAGTATGGAATGGGCCAGCGAGAGCGCGACGATGCCAATGGCAATGCAAAGCACGCTGATGAATGTCTGAAGTTTGTACTTCATCAGGTTGCGCACGGCAACTTTGAGGTTGTGGATGATGATGTTCATATTTTAATTCGTAGGATAGAGGAGATACTGCTTACAGTTCCACCTGATCGACAATCTGTCCGTCGTACAGATTGACGATGCGGTCGGCATAAGAAGCATCGTGCTGTGAGTGAGTCACCATGATGATGGTGGTGCCTTCCTTATGGAGTTCGCTGAGCAGGTTCATCACCTCCTTGCCGTTCTTGGAGTCAAGGTTGCCTGTCGGCTCGTCGGCAAGGATAATCTTGGGATTGGGGAGCACGGCACGGGCGATGGCTACACGCTGCTGCTGACCGCCAGAGAGTTGGCTTGGGAAGTGCTTGCGGCGATGTGATATGGCCATACGATTCATCACCGCCTCAATGCGTCCCTTGCGCTCCTTGGCCGGAGTGCCCATGTAAAGGAGTGGCAGTTCGATGTTCTCATAGACGTTGAGCTCGTCGATGAGGTTGAAGCTCTGGAACACAAAGCCTATGACTCCCTTGCGGATGTCGGTGCGCTCGTTCTCCTTCAGTTTGCTGACGTCCTTGCCGTTGAGGGTGTAGGTGCCTTCCGTAGGATTGTCGAGCAAGCCTAAGATGTTCAGCAGGGTGGACTTGCCACAACCCGATGGGCCCATGATGGCTACAAACTCACCTTCCTTCACTTCGAGACTGACTTCACGCAGTGCCCATGTCTCCACTTCCTCTGTACGGAATACTTTCTTGATGTTTTCTAACTTAATCATAATTTGTTTGGTGTTTAATGTTTATACTTTATTACTGGTTATTCTTTCGCAATGATCTCTGACGGATTGACCTGCATCACCTTGTGGATTTGCCAGCCTACTATCAGGAGGATAAGCAACGAGACGATGGCAATACCGAGAATGATTGGCACGACAGGTGAGAGCGTGGCTCCCGGAACAGCCTCTGTCACTATAATTTCTATTAACTGATTGAACATGACGCATACAGGCACGGCAATGAACAAAGCCACGACGATAAGCACCACATAGACCCTGCCGAACATACGGTAGATGTCCTTGCCCTTTGCCCCGTTCACCTTGCGTATGGCTACTTCCTTCTTGCGGGCGCGGGTGTCGAGGGCGATGGTGCTGAAAATGCTCATAATACATATTATCATGCTGATACTGCCTAAGATCCACCCTCCGGTTCGTGCGGTCTCCACGATGGCTGATTGCGGTATTTCCCATTCACGGAGATTAAATACCATTTTGTTGATACTTTCCGGTTCGAGGCGTTCTATCGTTTCATCTACGCTTCGTGCCAGTGCTTTGCCTCTGCCGGCTTTAGGAACAAGGTATGCTCCGATAGGTCTATTTGAATCGTCAGAGTTGATAACCACGAGTGCCTCGTTTTGTTTTTTGTATGGAATATTCTTGATGATTCCAGCGATAGGAAAAGGTTGATATGACACTTCACTCCCCGAATGGACGTGAACGCTCAGTGTGTTGTTGCCGAGAATGCCATATTCCTCGAAGTTTTTATAGAGTTCCTCACCGATAAGCAGGCACCGGTTGCGGTCAATGTCTTGGTTGAACCATTCCACGTCCATCCCGAGGAAAGAAATCAGCGTCGTATCCGTGGTATAAAAGGTAAAGAAATAAGCTTGTTTTTGCAACTTTTCTATATCAGGATTCTCTTTTATCTCTTTGATAGGAGTATAGAAACTGCAATGTACAATCATCTTGTCGAGGTCGGGCAAACGCTCTATCTCATCAAGCAACTGCCACGGCCGGGAACTATATGGCAGGTTCAGATAAAGACACGTCTTATAGAAATTGTCATTCTTAGGTATATTACATGACTTCAGTATCTTTTCCACACCGTTCCCTAAGATGAAGATGCCGCAGACAAATATGATGCTGATGACTATCTGGATGCCCAACATCACGTTGCGGAACAGATGGCTCCGACTGCGGCGCATACTTGCCACGAGGCCTTGTCCTGACTTACAGATACGTGCGAGTGTTATCCATATTATCAGGCAGCACAGGGCAAGCACCGCTCCTCCAATCACAAGACTGTAAAACCACAGATTCGTGATATTGAGTCCTATATTTACTGTTAACTTACTTAGTCTTGCATCAAAGAAGTCCTGTAACATGAACGAGAGCAACACGGCTGTAATGACAGACAAGCAGATGGAGATGGCCGTTTCTGTGATGAGCAAACAGAAAAGTTGCATCCGGTTGGCTCCATTGACGACGCGAAGTGATATATCCCGACGGCGTATCCAGAACAACTGTGTCTGTATGCGGAGAAAGCCAATGATGGCAGCCAGGAGTATGAGGGAGCAGATGATGTAGGCCAATCCCCTGATGGTTATGTTGAGGTTGAGGTCATCATCATTCAACGCCTTCGAAAGCGTTGCCTCCAATCCTAATGGCTTGACCCGTTCGTTGATTTCTCTCAATAGTTGCTGCTCTTTGCATCCTTCTTTCAGCACTACATTTATCCAGGAAGCGTAAAAATAAGAACTGTCAAACGAAGCATGATTCTCAATACTGTCGGTAACACAAGAATAAAAAGTCTCATTGTCAAATGGCAAGTCATATATAGATAGCTCCTGATATACATCCACGATGGTGACTGCCATAGCGTGGAAGTCGCTGGTGTATGTCTGGACAGCCCCTATGGGATTGGAATCGTGGAAGATGCGCTTTGCAAATCCTTCGCTTATTATCCCCTCTCCCTGTTTCAACTTCTTTATCTTCTTGCCCGTAATGGCAGAGCGGAAGCCTGCATAGTTGGCATATTCCGGGTCTATGCGTGTTGCGCTTATATGTCCTCTGCGTACAGTGGAATCGGTTAAATGAAATTCTACATAAAAGTTCTCAGAGACGCCATTGGGCACAGCAATCCGTTCGGCACACCTCGGCCCGCCATCCCGCTTTACGGCACGGATGATATCTATATCTATGGGTTTTCTGTTTCCGTCTTCTACCGACTTGAAACTTACATTATAGGCACGCTCACTGTAAGGCTGGGCATAGATGGCCGGAAACCGGAACCTTGTCATGACGGAATGGGCCAGCGAGAGTGTGACGATGCCAATGGCAATGCTGATCACGCTGATGAATGTCTGAAGTTTGTATTTCATCAGGTTGCGCACGGCAACCTTGAGATTGTGGATGATGGTGTTCATATTGTTATTAATGTGTTTTCTTATACTTTTATTTTATCACTAACTCTTCAATATCGCCAAACTTGTCGTAGCCGTTCACTAACACCTTGTCGCCCGGCTTCAGACCGGAGAGGATTTCATACTGCTGCGGATTTTGGCGGCCAATCTCTATCTCGACCTTACGGGCTGTTTTGCCGTCGGGCGAGAGGCGGTAGAGCCAATGGCCGGAAGTGCTTTGGAAGAAGTTTCCATGAGGAATGGTGAGGGCTGTTTCGGGCTGCCCAAGTTCTATCTGTACCCGATAGCTCTTGCCTAATCGGATGTTGGAAGGCTTGTCGGCTGTGAATACGAGGTCGCACGTGAAGTTGCGGTCTTTGACTTCGGGCACTACCTTGCTGATGCGTAACGGGTACTTCTTGTCCTGATACTGGATGTTGGCAGGAAGGCCCGTCGTGATGCGCTCGATGTAGTATTCCGAGAGCGAGGTGTGTACCTTGTATTCTGTCAGCACCTTTATTTCACCAATGCTCGAACCGGCTGATACCTGTTGTCCTAAGGTGACATTCAGGAAACTCAACTGACCGGACACGGCAGCACGGACGATGAGGTTGCCGGTTCGACTAACAGAGCGATTGAGCTTGCGTGACGATGCCTCACGGTTGGCGCGCACCATTTCGCGCTTGAGATGTGTAGCCACGGAGTCGTGTCGGAGGCTCTGCATCTGCAGTTGGGCTTTCTGGTGCTGATAGTCGTAGCCTTCTTCCACAACGTCTAATTCAGCCTTGCTCTTGATTCCCATCCTGTATTCCTCGCGACTCTGTTGCAGAGACTTGTCGAGCGACGACATCTGATGTGCCGCATCGAGAGCCTGCTGGCGCAGGGTGATGCTTTTCTGCTCCATTTCTATCTCCTGTTCTTGGTAGTTGCGTTGCTGGTTCTGCCATTCTGCCTGTTCGTCGTCTATGGTGCGAAGGAGTTCGGGATTGGAGAGAACCAGAATGGTGTCTCCGGCATGGAGCATGGCACCTTCCTCGGCCACTATCCGCTCTACAAATCCACTTTCTAATGCGTTGAGTTGAACGGTTTGGATGGGCTGCACCAGTCCTTCCACATCCACATATTCCATAAACGGGGTTTCTGCCGCTTCGGCTATCTTGTAGTCCTCGGCATCAATCTTCAGTTGGCGGGGACCGAAGGCGAGAATGCTGACATAGACGACGAAGGCAAGGAAGACGATGCCTGTCATCATGTAGTAGCGGTACCTGACGTACCAGGGTTTCTTTTTCAGTTGAATGTCCATATTTAGTCGATTGGTAATTCTTCGGTTAGTGCTATATTGTTTTCAAAGTCGTAGGCGGTCATGCTGCGGAGCGTGTAGTAGAGACTCCAGTATGTTCGCAGTGTGTTGATGAAGTTACGTTTGGCAGAGTTCTTCTCGTTGATGGCTGCATTGAGGTCGAGTATGCTGCTGCGCCCCATGACGTACAGGCGTTTGGCTACGGAGTGACGTTGTGCAGCCCTGCGGTCGGTCAGGGAGGCGATGTGCACCTTGCGTGCCTGCATGTTGAACTGGAGCACCAGTTTCTGTACGTTCTGACTGAAGTCGTTCATACCTTGTTCTGCCTGAGTGTGGGTAAGTGCCAGTTTCGACTTGGCCACCTTTATCTTGCCTCGTCCGCGTCCCCAGTCTAATATGGGGAGTGACAGGGAGATGCTGGCATATTCCTGATGCATCAGGTTGTTGTATGAACTGCTGATGTCGCGTCCGGTCTGCGAAAGACCAAATTGTATATACAAATCGGCCTTCAGTCCTGCATTGGCTTTGGCGTATGACAGGTTGCTCTCGCTCTCCTTGATGATGCGTCGGTAATATTCGGGGTCGGGACTGTTCTGCAAAGCAAGTTCCACGGCCGATGCGAGCGGCACCTCAAACTGCGGCACGCTGTCCGGTATGGTGAGCCTGAGCTCCACCTCCTGCTCTAACCCAAGGAAGGAACGGACGCTTTGCAACACTTCCTTCAGATTGATTTCCGCATCCATCACGTTGGTCTCCTCGTTGAGGCGGTTGATTTCGAGTTGCAGCATCTCGTTCTCTGTGATGGTGCCTATCTTGTAGCGCCCCAATGCCATGCTGTAGAGCGTGTCGGCAGAAGCGAAGTTCTGGCGGGCCATGTCGAGTTCGGTCTGTGCAGAGGTGAGCGAGAAGAAATGATTGCAGGCGGTGGCAGAGATGATTTCGAGTGTCTCGGCATATTGCTTCTTGGCCTCGCGGTAGCGGATGGGCTCGATGCGCTTGTCCCATTTCAGTGAGTTGTAGCCAAACAGGCTTTGCTCATAACCCATGACGAGCGGCCGGCTGCTATAGGCTGTGGTCTTGTTCTGAAACTCATCAAGACGATTGAGTGAACTTTTCAGGAAGAAACTGCCACCCGTCCAACTGATGTTCTGATTCACCTTGAGCGTAAGGTCTGCCCCAAACTGGTCTTGCTGGATAAACATGGCCGTACCGTCTGACTGGGTAATCTTGTTCATTTCCTTATTTATATAAGGTGAGGAGGACAGAGTGACGGACGGCAGATAGTTGGCGCGGTAGTAGCGGTAGTTCCAATAGGCCGAGAGAAAGGTGTTGCGAGCACTCTGGGCCGATGGCGACTGCTGCTGGGCAAGACGTATGGCGTCCTGAAGATTCAACACTAAGGTATCGGCCTCAGCGGCAGCCATGTCTTGGCTGAATGTCCATATCAGTAATATGCTTATAATCTTCTTCATTGTCTTGGTTCTTGTGATGCAAAGGTAAGTGTAAACCATAAAATGACAATGGCTTTTTGATTGTCAGGATGCAGATTGTATGATAATCATACACTTTGTTGTATGAAAATCATACACTTTTCGGAAAGAGATGCTTGAATTTTGTCTGTTTCCGTGATGATTAAGCGAGAAAATGAGTATCTTTGCACCATGAAGTCAAGTTATGGCACTATACTCGTTGTGGATGATAATCCGGCAATCCTTACAGCCGTGAAGATTTGTCTTGGTGATGTGTTTGAACGTATCATCACCCTTTCTGCTCCCGATACCATCCTTCCCACTATCCAACAGGAGCATGTGGATGTGATTATGCTCGACATGAATTTCTCACTCGGTGTGAACTCCGGGCAGGAAGGCATGATTTGGCTTTCAGCCATTCATCGCAAGCATCCTGATATTCCGGTGGTACTGGTGACTGCCTACGCTGATGTGAAATTAGCTGTCAGGGGATTGAAGAACGGTGCGGTGGATTTTGTCACCAAGCCGTGGGATAATGATGAGCTGATAAGGGTGTTGAAGGATGCCATAGACAAGTCAAAGGAACTTGTGCCACTTGATGAGGTGGAGAAGGAACACGTGAAGAAGGTAGTGGACAGATGTCATGGCAACATGAGCAAGGCTGCCGAATTGTTGGGCATCACTCGTCAGACATTGTATAAGAAGTATCAGCCATGATCATCGTCGCCATTATCGTCTTTGTCGTTTTGGTCATTGGGGGGACGATCTATAGGCATCAGTGCTTGTTGCGAGACCGGGCACAGTTGATGTGCGATGCCATGCGCCACCATGACTTCTCCTTCCATCTGCCCACAAAAGGATTGTTGTTTGGCGAACGGGCCTTGCAAGAGGCACTCAACGATATGGGGCAGGACATTCAGAGACTTGCGGCTCACAATGAGGTGGAATCCTGGCAACGTCTCACCCGTGTGCTCACCCACGAGATCATGAATGTCACAACGCCTATCCTGAGCATCAGTCAGGCTTATCTTTCCAATCCTCACATCAAGGGGACATCCTATGAGGAAGGTATACAGGCTATCCACAATACCTGTACGGGACTTGCTGCATTTGTGGACAGTTACCGGAAATTGACACAGTTGCAGGAACCTGTGTTGAAACACATCAACGTGAATATGTTTTGTACAGGAATCTTGGCCCTCTATCCAAACCTTCATTGGGAGATTGATATGCCGGACGACCTTTCAATCCATGCCGATGAAAATCTGCTTCGTCAGGTCTTCATCAATTTAGTCAAAAATGCCCTTGAGGCAAATGCCAAAACCATCGGTATTAGACATATTGCGCCTTCAAAGACAGCGAAACAGGGAGAGGCGGCATTTGGCAAACTGCAAATCAGCAATGACGGTCATGTCATTCCCGATGACGTGGCTCGTGAAATTTTCATTCCTTTCTTTACTACCAAGCAGTTCGGTTCCGGAATCGGTTTGTCTCTCTCACGTCAAATTCTTATGATGCAGAAACTTACGTTGTCTCTAAGAGAGAGACCGGTCAGTGGTTACAACGTGACATTTGAGATTGAGAATGACTGTTTGTAGGGTGTCTTCTTATTTTGTTGCATTGTTGCATTGCTGCATTAAGGAATTTTACATACAGTGTGAGATGGTAAAAGAAGTATATATATTATTATATATATTATAATATATATAATAATATAATTTTATTCTGTCTTTTTGGGATGCCATATCGGAAAATCCTTAATGCAGCAATGCAACAATGCAACATTTTGCGTTTTGTCCCCCAGCTTGTGGGGGGCGAATGAGGCACTTGCGGAGGGTAAGTCTCGCGGATGCTCTGTGTGAATGGGCGATTCACGTTTTTTAAGGCGCGGAGGCGGTTTCAAAAAAACACACGAGAAGAATCATGGCAAAATTGATTATCATATACGATTTCTTATGTAGTCAAGTGCATTTCGGCATGAAAATTGCTGTGTGTATGAAAAAAGAAAGGAGATAAAGATATATGGCATTTATTGACTATTACAAGATTTTAGGTGTAGATAAAAACATTCCGCAGAAGGATGTGAAGAAGGCCTACCTGAAGCGGGCTAAGCAGTTTCATCCTGATTTGCATCCCGATGATCCGAAGGCCAAGGCGAAGTTTCAGGCTTTGAACGAGGCGTATGACGTGATTGGCGATGCGGAGAAACGCAAGAAGTATGACCAGTATGGTGAGCAGTGGAAACAAGCTGAGGCTTATGGGGCCGGTAATGGCTTTGGCGGTTTCTCGTCTGGCGGTGCCGGTGGCGGCTCGTCCTTCGATGGTTTCGACTTCTCTGCCTTTAGCCAAGGTAGGGGTGGGGGAGGCTTCTCTTCCTTTTTTGAAAACTTGTTTGGACAAGGTGGGAGAGGTTTCTCCGGTGGCTTTGGCCGTCAGCAGCCTACAGAGACACAGGCCAGCGTCAGCATAGATATGTACACGGCTCTGTTGGGTGGCGATATCATCGTGGCTGTTAGCGATGGTCGCAAGCTGCGTCTGAAAGTGAAACCCGGCACGCAGCCCGGGGCTAAAGTCCGACTGCGCGGCAAAGGGCAAAACGGCAACGACCTTATCATCACCTTTCAAGTCACTTTGCCCACTTCACTCACGCCCCGTCAGCAGGACTTGCTCCGTCAGATGCAGCAAGGGGGATAAAAAAACTATTTGACTCCGTTGAGCAGCGCCTCGGCTCGTTGAAGGTCTTCGGGGGTGTCGATTCCCACAGTCTCTACGTCGGTCAGCCCTACCTTAATACGGTAGCCATTTTGCAACCAGCGTAATTGCTCCAGGCTCTCGGCCAGTTCAAGGGGGCTTTGGGGCAGTTTTGTGATTTCTGCCAAAACCTCGCGACGATAAGCGTAGAGGCCGATGTGTTTGAGGAAAGGAAAGTGACTGATCCACTCTTGACGCTCCTTGCCTCGGATGAATGGTATGACGGAGCGGCTGAAGTAGAGAGCATAGCCGTTGAGATCGGTCACGATCTTGGGTGAGTTGGGATTCTCGGTGGCCTCCATCGTGTCGAAAGGCTTGCCTAAGGTGCCTATTTGTACCTGTGGGTCATTAAAAAGTTCTTTTACCGTTTCCAACTGACTGCGCTGGATGAAAGGCTCGTCGCCCTGCACATTGATGAGGACATCGGCAGTAGTCCTGATGAGTGTGGCAGCCTCTTGAATGCGGTCAGTGCCGCTCTTGTGGTCGGAACGAGTCATCACGGCCTGTCCGCCAAAGGACTCTACGGCCTGTAGGATGCGCTCATCGTCGGTGGCCACGTATGCTTCACCGAGCACATCGACAACCTGTTCATATACTCTCTGAATGACGGGCTTGCCGCCCAGCATGGCCAGCGGTTTGCCTGGGAAACGCGTTGAAGCATAGCGCGCAGGGATGATTCCGATAAATTTCATAGCAATAGTCTGTTTTTTCTTACGACTGCAAAGGTACGAAAAGTAATCGGGAAAAAGAAAATAATTCTTAATTCTTATATCATTATCCTTAAAAACCTTGTGAGTATGCACTTTTTTTCGTACTTTTGGGGTCTAAATAATATGTGAACGAAGGATGAAACTACGATATATACTACTATTGATATTGATGATACTGCCATTGGTTGGCATGGCCCAGAAGATTGTGCTGGGCTCGTGTGTCACTAAGGATGGGGGAGAATACAGCGGTGAAATGACTTTGGGAAAACCTCATGGCAAGGGAAAGACAACGTGGAAGAACGGCAATTGTTATGAGGGAGAATATATAAGGGGCAAACGCGAAGGCTACGGTGTCTATACGTTTGCCGATGGTGAGAGGTACGAAGGGCAGTGGTTGCAGGATCATCAGCATGGTCAGGGTACCTATTATTTCCAGAATAACAATAAATACGTGGGTCTCTGGTTCAAAGACTATCAGCAGGGGCACGGTGTGATGTATTACTTTAATGGCGATACCTATACCGGTAGCTGGCGAGAGGACAAACGTAACGGCAAAGGTAAGTATGTATTTGCCGAAGGTGCTTACTATGATGGTGAATGGAAAGACGATCAGAAGGAAGGCCGAGGCTATTTTGACTGGGGCGACGGTTCATCGTATGACGGTGAGTGGAAGGCGAATATGCGTAATGGTAAGGGTATCTTCAAATATGCCGATGGCGATATCTATGTCGGCCAATGGCAGGCTGATATGCAGCATGGCAAGGGTATCTATCGTTTCCGGAACGGTGACACTTATGAGGGCGACTATTCAGGTGGCCATCGGTCGGGCACTGGTATCTTCACTTATGCCAACGGTGATAAGTACACCGGTCAGTTTCAGAATGGTTATAAGCAGGGCCAAGGCACGTTGATATGGGCTAACGGCAATACCTATCAGGGCCAATGGAAGGGCGATCAGCCTAACGGTTACGGCAAACTGACGACTAAGGCTGGCGATGTAGTGGAAGGTCAGTTTAAGGAGGGCCATCCGGAAGGAGAGTGCATCGGTCATTTGGCTGACGGTTCGAAGTTTAAGGCTCAGTTCAAGAACGGCGTGCGTCACGGGGCTGCCATAGAAGAAAACAAGGAAGGTCTGCGCTTTGAGGGCAGCTATAGCGAAGGTAAGCGTCACGGTGATTTCGTAGAGAAAGACCGTAATGGCAGTGTAGTGGCCACAGGTATCTATGACAAGGGCTATCGTAAGACAAACAAGTAACTTAAAAACATAGTATTATGATTATTGACACGCTTGACAATTTGGGCAAGTATGTAGGGGTGAATCCTCTTTTTGCCGATGTAGTGGAATTTCTGGAAAAGAATGACCTGGCCACGATGGAGGCAGGTAAATATCCTATTAAGGACAAAGATCTGTTTGTCAATATTACTACTGCCAAGGGCAAGGCTCCTGACGAGGCTGTACTGGAGACGCATATTAAGATGATAGACATCCAGATACCTCTTGACGGTCCTGAGACTTATGGCTACACGCCGCTGTGCAGTCTGCCCGAAGTGGAGTATAACGCAGAGAAAGATATTACGAAATATCCTGACCTGATGGCTGAGAGTTTTATAGACTGCCAGCCCGGTATGTTTGCTATATTCTTTCCGCAGGACGGCCATGCTCCTTGCATTTCAATGGCTCCCGAAATCAAGAAAGCCATCTTTAAGGTAAAAGCATAGTCACACTATGGCAGTGAGGAAAAAGACGGAAAAGCAGTCCAAACATATTGGGCTGGTGCAAAATGACAGTTGGTTAGAGCCATTCGAGGATGCCATCCGTGGACGTCACGATCATGCTGTGTGGAAACTGAACCAACTGACTCGCAACGGGAGGAAGAGCCTGAAAGACTTCGCCTCCGGTCATCTTTACTTTGGTCTGCATAAACAGGCGCGTGGCTGGGTGTTTCGTGAGTGGGCTCCCAATGCAACGGAAATATACCTGATTGGCGATTTCAATGACTGGCAGGAGGACGAGAAGTACAAGTGTAGGCGCATTGAGGGTACAGGCAACTGGGAACTGAAGCTGAAAGAGAAAGACTTGAAGCATGGCCAGCTGTACAAGATGAAGGTGAAGTGGAACGGAGGTGAGGGCGAGCGCATACCTGCGTGGTGTCAGCGTGTGGTGCAGGACAGTGATACGAAGATCTTTTCTGCTCAAGTGTGGAACCCTGCGGAGAAATATGAGTTCAAGAAAAAGAACTTCAAGCCAAAGAAGTCACCGCTGTTGATTTATGAGTGCCACGTGGGCATGGGACAGGATGCCGAGAAAGTAGGTTCGTACAATGAGTTCCGCCTGAACGTGTTGCCCCGTGTCGTGGAGGATGGCTATAACTGTATTCAGGTGATGGCTATTCAGGAACACCCCTATTATGGTTCGTTTGGATATCATGTGTCGTCTTTTTTCGCTCCAAGCAGTCGCTTTGGCACGCCCGAAGAGTTGAAACAACTCATTGATGAGGCTCACAAGTGTGGGGTGGCCGTGATTATGGATATTGTGCACAGCCATGCCGTGAAGAACGAAGTGGAGGGTTTGGGTAATCTGGCTGGTGATCCCAATCAGTTCTTCTATCCCGGCGACCGTCATGAGCATCCGGCTTGGGACTCGCTCTGCTTCGACTATGGTAAGGATGATGTGATGCATTTCCTGCTCTCCAACTGTCGTTACTGGTTAGAGGAATATCAGTTTGACGGCTTCCGTTTTGACGGTGTCACTTCAATGCTCTATTACAGTCATGGACTGGGGGAGGCTTTCGGTGGCTATGGCGACTACTTCAATGGTCATGAAGACGATAATGCTATCTGTTATCTGACGTTGGCTAATCGTTTGATTCACGAGGTGAATCCCAATGCCATCACAATTGCTGAGGAAGTGAGCGGTATGCCCGGACTGGCAGCCAAGTTTGAGGACGGTGGCTTCGGCTTCGACTATCGTATGGCGATGAACATTCCCGACTATTGGATTAAGACTATCAAGGAACTGAGTGACGAAAACTGGAAACCTTCATCAATATTCTGGGAAGTGAAAAATCGTCGTCCCGATGAGAAAACGATCTCTTATTGCGAAAGTCACGATCAGGCTTTGGTGGGTGACAAGACCATCATCTTTCGTCTGATTGACGCTGATATGTACTGGCACTTTGCCAAGAAAGATGTCAATGGCGTGGCTGAGCGTGGCATCGCCCTGCATAAGATGATCCGTCTGGTGACGCTGGCTGCTATCAATGGCGGCTATCTGAACTTTATGGGTAATGAGTTCGGGCATCCTGAATGGATCGACTTTCCGCGTGAGGGTAACGGCTGGAGTCACAAATATGCCCGCCGTCAGTGGAATCTTGTGGACAACAAGGAACTGTGCTATCATTGGTTGAGCGACTTCGACCGCGAGATGCTCAAGGTGGTGAAGACTGTGCGTAATTTCCAGAATAAGCCCGTAGTGGAGATCTGGCACAACGATGGCGATCAGGTGTTGGCTTTTATGCGCGGTGACTTGCTCTTCGTGTTCAACTTCTCGCCCACACAATCGTTTACTGATTATGGTTTCCTTGTGCCTACAGGTAGTTACGATGTGGTGCTCAATACTGATTCGAAAGACTTTGGCGGCTTTGGCTTTGCTGATGACACGCTGCCTCATTTCACAAACTACGACCCGCTTTACGTGCAGGATCATAAGGAGTGGCTGAAACTCTATATTCCGGCTCGTTCGGCTGTGGTGCTGAAAAAGAATTGATGGATTATCACGACCCGAAAAAGAAAAACGGCACTATCATCACTAAAGTGGTGTGTGCCGTCTGTTTTCTGACATTCTCGTTTGTCTGGCTTTACTGGTTTCAGGCAGATGTGTTGACTATAGCGCAGCACGTGCTTAGCGATGGAGTCACCCATTATGATCGTATGCTGGGGGCGACGCTTATCACGCTGGTACTCTTTCTTTTGCATCTGGCCGTCTTTGCTGTCACCAGACTTTCAAGGCGAACTCATGCGTTGACCTATTTGCCGTCGATGCTTGGTTTGGCCATTCTCTCTGATATTGATGTGGGTGTCAATCTGTCATCTTCCCTCGTTCACTGGTTGTGGCTGGCACCGCTTATTCTATTACTATGGTGTGGAGCAGTATGGCTGGCTCGACAGGTATATCCCTTCGAGAAGGAAGACAAGACACCCACAGGACTTTTTTCACAGCGGGTGTGGCTGAATCTGTTGCAGATGGCGCTGATGATGCTCTTTGTACCTCTGGCCGGCAACTCCAATGCCGTTCATCATTTCCGTGCTCATGCCGAGGTGGCTCTGATGAAAGGTGATGTGGACGAGGTGTTGAAGATAGGGCGTAAGTCGCAGGAAACTGATGAAACGCTGACGATGCTGCGGGCCTATGCACTGGCACGGAAAGGCGAGTTGGGTGAACGGCTTTTTGAATATCCTATTGTGGGCAAGGGTGAGAACCTGTTGCCTTCCTATTCTCCTTTGCTGATCCTGTCGCCTGATACCATTTGGCAGTTCCTGGGTGCACGTCCTGTCATCCCAATGTCGGCCAAAAGCTATTACTATTGTGTAGAACATGACTCGTTGGCTTCATCGGCTGTAAAGGATTATGTGCTATGCAGCTATCTTCTTGATAAGGATTTGGAGGGATTCGCAACCGCCTTGCCCCGCTATTACGATGGCATAGAAAGAGAGACGCTGCCCCGCTACTATCGCGAAGCTTTGGAGCTTTATGAACAGCCGCGTAAAAATCCTGAAAGCGAAATCAGCGATTTCGAGCATAGTCAAGGCACTTACTATCGGTATTACTATTATTCTACTCGATAATCACACTATAGCTTGGTAGGGAGCAGGTTAATAAAAGTAACCTGCACCCCATGCACCCTGTACACCCAAATTTCAATACGTATTCAAAAGTGTACAGTCGTCTGTTTGTTACTATGGTGTTTACGTTGTCTAAGTATCATACTTACGAGGGCTAAGTATCATGTTTATGAGTAGCAAACGGCATCTTTACGGTAGCGAAAAATGAAAGATCTGGGTGCATAGGGTGCATAGGGTGCACGTTACTTTTATTAAGCAGTAAGTAAATGTTGCATTGGCATTGCGGCCTTTCAGTATATTTGGTATATCCGTTATAAGTTATATTACAAAAAACAATGGGAACACCTTCGATGAAAAGGTGTTCCCACTGCGGCTATGTTGCGGCAGATGCGCATCACGGCACTGAAGGTATATTATGATTTGCCTTTAATAACTTACTCGATAATCACGAGGGCATCGCCTTCCATGACGCTCTCGCCAACCTGTACGCAGATGGCTGTCACTTTGCCGGCTTTCTCTGCCGTCAGGTTGTTGGCCATCTTCATGGCTTCGAGCACCACGACTGCTTGGTCTTCCTGTACCTCATCACCGACAGCCACTTTGATGTCGGTAATCACGCCGGGCAGTGGTGACTTCAGGGCATTGGACTGGTTATGGCCGGCCGACTTCGATGAATTAGTCTCCTTGGGGGCTGCGGCCACAGGGCGCACCACGGGTTTCTTCTTCTCCGGTTCGGGCTGTTTCTCCATTTCCACCTTGTACTCCTCACCATTCACGGTGACGGTAACGATGTTGTCTTCGATGTTGCCCACGGCAACCTCGTATTTCGTTCCGTTGATGGTATATTTGTATTCTTTCATATCTTTATGAGTTAGGATGTGCTGTCATTGTTTGGGCATAGCCGTTCCACTGTGTGGGGTGTTCGGTAATCGTGATGATGCCTGGCTCCACATCGTGGACGTTGTTGCCTAAGTGCTCATGCAGGGCAAGAGTGATGGCAGCGAAAACTTCGTTTTTGTTCATAATACTTCATTTTAACCTCCTCCCCCTTCCATACGGAAGGGGAGCGGAGGAGTTCTTACATCGGGATATTGCCGTGTTTCTTGGCAGGCAACGCATCGCGCTTGGTGGCCAACTGAGCCAGAGCACGACAGATGCGGAAGCGCGTGTTGCGCGGTTCAATGACATCGTCAATATAACCATACTTGGCTGCCTGATAAGGATTGGCGAAGAGTTCGTTATACTCCTCTTCCTTTTCAGCGATGAAGGCCTTCACATCCTCACCGGCTTCCTTCTTGGCTTTAGCCTCCTTGGCATAGAGCACGGCGGCAGCACCGCTGGCACCCATCACGGCAATCTCGGCAGAGGGCCATGCATAGTTCAGGTCGGTATGCAGTTGCTTCGAGCCCATTACGATATGCGAACCGCCATACGACTTGCGCAGCGTAACGGTAATCTTGGGAACAGTGGCCTCACCATAGGCGTAGAGCAACTGGGCACCGTGCAGAATGACGGCGTTATACTCCTGACCCGTACCGGGCAGGAAGCCTGGCACGTCGACGAGCGACACGATGGGAATATTGAAAGCATCGCAGAAACGAACGAAACGGGCACCCTTACGGCTGGCGTTTACATCGAGTACACCGGCATAGCAAGAAGGCTGGTTGGCCACGATGCCTACGCTTTGGCCGTTGAAGCGGGCGAAGCCTACGATGATATTCTTGGCAAACTTAGGCTGTACTTCGAAGAACTCACCGTTGTCGACCACAGAACCGATGACCTTATACATATCGTAAGCCTCGTTGGGGTTCTCGGGGATAATCTCGTTCAGGGCATCCTCCATACGGTTGATGGGATCGTCGCACTTCTTGCGCGGAGCCATTTCCATGTTGTTGGAAGGGATATAGCTGAGCAAGGTCTTCAACATCTGGATACCTTCCTCCTCGGTCTTGGCCGTGAAGTGGGTCACACCGCTCTTCGTAGCGTGGACACTGGCACCGCCCAGATGCTCCTGATCGATGTCTTCGCCAGTGACAGTCTTCACTACTTTGGGGCCGGTGAGGAACATATAAGAGGTATTCTCCATCATCAGCGTGAAGTCGGTCAAGGCAGGACTATAGACTGCACCACCGGCGCAAGGGCCAAAGATACCGCTGATCTGCGGAATAACACCAGAGGCCAGAATGTTACGCTCGAAGATTTCAGCGTAGCCGGCCAGTGCGTTGATGCCTTCCTGAATACGGGCACCACCGGAGTCGTTGATGCCAATGACGGGAGCACCCATCTTCATGGCCATATCCATCACTTTACAAATCTTCTGACTCATGGTCTCAGAGAGAGAACCGGCATGAACGGTGAAGTCCTGTGCAAAGATGAATACCAGACGGCCGTCGATAGTACCGCTACCGGCCACCACGCCATCGCCAAGGAACTGTTTCTTCTCCATGCCGAAGTTGTGGCAACGATGTTCTTTAAACATATCATATTCCTCGAAAGAACCTTCATCGAGGAGCATCTCTATACGCTCGCGAGCCGTGTATTTTCCACGTTCGTGCTGCTTCTGTATAGCTTTCTCACCACCACCGAGACGAGCCTGTTCGCGCTTCTCGATGAGTTGCTTGATTTTTTCTAATTGCTTGCTCATATTTATATATATGTGTTTTTAATGTTCGCACAGTTCAGTCAGCACACCTGCAGTTGATTTGGGATGCAGGAAAGCAATGTTCAGACCCTCGGCACCCTTGCGCGGAGCCTGATCGATGAGGCGCACGCCCTTTTCGCTGACCTCAGCCAGAGCGTTGGCAACACCGTCCTCAACGCAGAAAGCCACGTGGTGGACACCCTTATTGCCTTTGTCGAGCCACTTCTGAATAGTGCTCTCAGGACTTGTTGGCTCCAGCAGTTCCAGTTTGACCTCACCGCACTTCAGGAAGGCTGTCTTCACTTTCTGGTCTTCTACCACTTCTGTTGCATAACACTCCAGACCCAGCACGTCGGTAAAGAACGGCAGGCTCTCTTCAATACTCTGGACGGCAATGCCCAGATGCTCAATGTGTGAAATCTTCATAATTGTATAAAGTTTAAACTTAATTTTGTGTGCAAAGGTACAAAATATATGTGAGATAGCCTTTGGTTATTTGCTTTTTTTATAAAAATACTTGACTATGGAAATTTAAAATTCCACAGTTATCCTGCCGTTTATCTGTCTTCCTGTTAGATAATTGGGTACGGCCCACTGGCGATTAGTGACATCGGTCACCCAATAGTAGCTGTTGACATTGCTGATTCCGAATAGGTTGAGGCAGTCGAGCCCAATCCAGACACGCTTGATATTAAAGGTCGTGGCCTGCTCGCGGTTATATGCCAAATAGCTCATACCAATGTCAGCGCGCTTGTAAGCCGGGGCACGAAGCGTCTGTTTCTCCAGACCTCGGTGAGGAGCACCGAAGGGTAAACCATCGGCATAGGACAAACGGAGCGTCATCTTCCAGCGTTCAGTGCCGGGAAAGTAGTCTGTGAAGTGGAGATTGATGGCGTAGCGTTGGTCGGTGGGCAAGGGAATCCACACGCCATTCATCTTTTGTTGGGTGCGCATCAGTGAGAGCGAGAGCCACGAGTCGGTGCCTGGCACGAATTGACCGTAGAGTTTCAAATCAAGGCCGGTGGCATAACCTGAGCACATATTCTGTCCGTAGTAGGTCACTTTCACGTTCTGCACATTGTAGGGAATCAGGTCGCCCAAGGCTTTGTAGTAGGCTTCTGCGGTGAACTTATAAGGCAGATCGCGCATCTTGAAGCGGTAGTCGATGGCTGCTAGAAACTGCAAGGAGCGTTGACTCTTGATGTTACTGTTCAAGGTGGCTACAGTAATGCCACCAATATTGGTAGTGTCGCGCAACTCTTTGAAGAAAGGTGCTTGATAATAGAGACCTGTGGCAAAGCGATAAGTCAGGTTTGAGTTCGAGCCTGGCACGATGGCCAGCGACACACGTGGCGAGATAATCGTTTCCTTGTTGAACGACCAATGGGCAAAGCGCACGCCGTAGTTCAGTTTATAGAAAGTCTCACCTCTGTTCCATTTGTAAGCATCCTGTATGTAACCCTCCACGCGCTGCGAGCGCATATCGTTCTGCGAACTGAGTGTGTAGATGAGATCCAGCCTATTGCTGGTGTGAGGTATTGAGTAACCACTGGAGTCGCGCATCTCATATTCGCGACTCTGTTCCTTGATATGCTCCCACTTATAGGTCAATCCTGCTTCAATGTCGTGGTTTCTTAACTGTTTCTGGAAGATTAACTTCAGGCTCTGCACATTGGCCGTCAAGTAGTTGCGGGCGTGCTCGGCATAGGTTCCCACACCCAGATTCTCCGAACTCTCAGTGTCGTCCAGCCAGTATTGCCCTTGTATGTCGTAACATTCTTGCTCCTTGGTATGGAAGGCTGACCATAATAACTTAATGTGAGTGGAGTCACCCAAATGGCGAGTGATGGAGGCTGTGCCGAACAGGGTGCGGAAGATGTCCTTCTCCTGCCCATCGAAATAGACTTTGAATGACTTCACATCTTCCATTGTGCCGAAGGAGGTCTCACGGTCTTTGGGGGCGAAGTTGTAGTGGTTTTCCGAGATATTTCCCAGCAGGGCGAGTGTCCATCTCTTATTTGGTTCGTAGGTGAGATATGTCTGATAGTCAAGTTGATTGGGCTTGTATTCTCCGGTCGTCTCTAAGGAACCTAAGAGGTAACGGTTTGTTTTGTAGCGCAGTCCATGACTCATGGAGAACTTCTTGGTTGACATACCCACATAACCACTTGCACCCAACAGCGAAGCCGTTGCTGTTGCCTCGAATTTCTTCGGACGCTTGTAGGTGATATCAAGTGCGCTCGACATCTTGTCGCCATATTTGGCAGAGAAACCGCCGGTGCTGAAACCTACGCTCTCAACCATGTCGGGATTGATAATGCTCAGTCCCTCTTGCTGACCGCTGCGAATCAGCAAGGGACGATAGACCTCCACACTGTTTATATAGACAGAATTTTCGTCGAACGAGCCGCCACGCACATTGTATTGGCTCGATAGTTCGTTGTGGGTAGACACACCGGCCTGCTGTTGAATGAGTTCTTCGACGGCATTGCCGGTGGTTGATGGCGATGATTTCATGTCCTTCACGTCCAGTTGTTCCATCGCATCGGTTTGGCGACGACGCTCTACTACCACCACTTCATTCAGTTCCAGTGTGTGCAGTTGCACCTGTAATGTCTGTGTGACCTTGGGATTACGCAGTACGCGGGTCTTCGCCTGATAGCCGATCATTGAGAACTTCACCACTACCGAGTCGGCCGTGTGGAGGGTCATACTAAATTCGCCCTTCAGGTTGGTCATCGTCACGGCAGCCTGTTCCAGACACGATACAGTGGCCAATTCCAGCGCATTACCCTCGTCGTCGGTCACCTTGCCTTTCAGCGTAAACGACTGGGCAAACGCAGAAAGCCCCGCCATCAACATGGCGAGCAAGACAATGTGGCGTGTTATGGATTGGTTCATCAAGATAAATAACGCACATTTTTTCGTTTTATTATATTGTGACACCAATCGCGTTTCCGTATGCTTTCCCCTTCGTAACAGATGTAGGCACGCATATTTTGTCCCGTTTCCTTTGGCGAATCCAGATAAAAGTCATATCTTTGCAGCCTAAATCATTGAGGTTATGATGATGTATCCGTTCTTGTTTGAGCCGAATCTGCACACTGTCGTCTGGGGAGGACAGCGGTTGACTGCTTTCAAGGGCTTGCCAAAGTCTGATGTGCCGATAGGGGAGAGTTGGGAGGTTAGTGCTGTTCCTTCCAGCACCAGCATCATCGCCAATGGCGATTTGGCCGGAAAAGACCTGAACTCTGTCATTGAAGAACACTCGGAAGAGGTTCTTGGGCGTGCTGTCAGCCGGCGCTATCATGGTCAGTTGCCCCTGTTGGTGAAGTTCATCGATGCCCGGAAAGATCTGAGCATTCAGGTTCATCCTAACGATGCTATGGCGCAACGCGAGCATGGAAAGATGGGGAAAAGTGAGATGTGGTATATCATCGATGCCCAGCCGGGCAGTTTCCTCTATGCCGGTTTTAACAAGGAAATCAGTCCGGAGGAGTACAAAGAGCATATCCGTAACAATACAATTACCGAGGTTCTTGCCAAACATACTGTCAAGCCCGGTGATGTGTTCTATCTGCCTGCAGGCCGTGTTCACGCCATAGGTGCGGGCATCCTCTTGGCCGAGGTGCAGCAGTCGTCAGATGTCACCTATCGTATCTACGACTATAATCGTCCGGGTCTTGATGGCAGACCTCGTGAGTTGCATACCGAACAGGCGGCTCAGGCTCTTGACTTTCATGTGCTGGATGAGTATCGCACGTTCTATTCCGACAAGTTGAACAGGGCTAACCTTGTCATTGATTCTCCCTATTTCACCATTCGGGTGACGGAAAGTACCGGAGCCTTCCATCGGAATCTTGTCAAATATGATAGTTTTGTGATCTGTATGTGTATGGAAGGCGATTGCCGTATTCGCATCAGGAAGACGGGCTACACCATTGATCTGCCTCATGGCAACAGTGCTTTGATACCTGCTGCCATTGCCGATTACGATATTGTTCCTGTGGACGGTAAGTCGAAAACCCTTGAAGCCTTCATCAACAACCTCGACCTTTCACTTGCAGGCAAGGTCACGCGCTTTCTGCATATCACTTGAGAAACGGTCTTAGGTTCAGTCTCGATAGAACCAAGAGAGCAAAGAATTGATCCAGCCGATGGGACAATGGAACCATCGGTAGGTGCTTGTGGGCTTGCCACCGAAGCGGAGAATGAAATCGCGAAAAGCATTTTTCCGAAAGGGTAGACCCACATCCATGAAAAACACGTGCTCAAAACCGCGTTTGTGGGAGTCCTTCAGCACATGCCAGATGGTCATCGTATGGGGGTGTAGCCAGGCGTAGGTCTTGCGGCGAAAAGCCGCATACCACAGGTAGGCTTGCCGTTGACTGTAGATGACAGCCGAACAGCCGATCACATGGTCGCGATAGCGGGTGAGGAACAGACGGCTGTCACAACTGTTGCGCAGTCCGTGAAAGAACTCGTCGGCAGGAATATACCGTTTGGGCTTCAGCCGGTTATGATGGCGGAGCAGCTTCATGAAAGCCTTGAAGTCGTCGTTGTTCTCCACTTCGCTGGTGATGACCCCCTTGTCGTAGATGGATTTGATGCGTCGTTGCAGTTGCTCGCTGATACGTTCCTCTGGGGTGTGGGAGTGCAGAGAGTTGTGGATGCTCATCCAGCGCACGGGGAAATAACTGTTTTCTCGGAACTGCCGGTAGCCAAACATCTTCTGGGGAAGGTTGCTCACTTCAATGAAAAGAACACTGCGTCCAAGTCGTTCCGTGATGGCCTGAAGCATCATCCCGAAGAGGTCGGAGGCCGTTTGTGATGTGTCGGCTTGATAGCTGCCTGCCCCGACGATGCGGCATTGGCGGTAGAGGTAGGGCGGAAACCAGGATGAACGGTAGCGTACGATAGCCAGCAACTGGCTGAGTACGTGGCCTCCGGCATCTTCGACGGTCACCATATATGGCTTGTGGCGCGGTGTTTCCTTGAACAATCGAAACAGACGTGAACTGTGAAAGGCGTCTTCCTCAGTCAGCTCGGTGGGCAGTTGTTCACCATCGGTATAGATTTGCACGGTTAGCTTGCTCATCGGCTACAAAGGTACGTAAAAGTTTTGAAATCTCAAAACTTTTACGTATTTCCTTATAGTGCGTTGCGTTTGGAGCCTCCAAACGCATCGTTTGAAGCCTTCAAACCACCCGTTTGGAGCCTCCATTCACCCGGAAATCAGCGTCAAAGCATAATGGCAACCGAAATGTCGCTGAACTCTGTGAAACTTCATGCCATTCTTTCAAAAAAGTAAGCATTTGAGGGAATGGCATGAAGTTTTTTATCTCAATTGGCTTATAATTCGAGATTTTTATATAAATTTGCACAATAAACAGATTGATTTAATTTATATAGAGACAATGAGCGACTTTAATACATTGGTGCAGATGCGTCGTTCGCATCGTAAGTTCACGGAAGAGGAAATTGATGCCGAAGATGTGAAACTGATATTGCGTGCAGCCTTGATGGCTCCGACCTCGAAAGGTCAGCGCGGCTGGCAGTTCGTGGTGGTCGACGACAAGGTAGACTTGGAGAAACTTTCCGATGCCAAGGATTTGGGCGGACAGTTTATCAAAGGGGCTCCCTTGGCCATTGTGGTGTTGGGTGACCCCATGCAGAACGACTGCTGGGTGGAGGACGGATCAATAGCCGCCATTTCGATGCAATATCAGGCTGAGGACTTGGGACTGGGTTCCTGCTGGGTTCAGATGCGTGGACGTGGCCTGAGCGACGGCACATCGGCTGATACCGTCATTCGCGGTGTACTCAATATCCCTGAGAACCTGAACGTGCTCTGCGTCATAGCCTTCGGTCATAAGGCCGATGAGCGTAAGCCCCAGAATGAGGATAAGCTGAAGTGGGAGAACGTGCATTTGGGAAAGTATAGCCAACAATGAATATCGTTTTCATAGGGGCTGGGCGACTGGCGACGAATCTGGCGAGGGCACTGCATGAGAAAGGGCACTGCATCGTGGCGGTGTATAGT
>CAMWKM010000029.1 GCA_947174835.1 uncultured Prevotella sp. | reverse complement strand
AAGATCTAGAGGTGAATTAATATTAAAACAGAATATGGACAAGAAAAATCTGGCTTTTGGCCGAATGAACTTTATTCTGCTGGCTGTGGGAATGGCTATTGTCATCATCGGGTTTATCCTGATGAGTGGCGGCGGTTCGAGTGAGCAGGCTTACGATCCCGAAATTTTCAGTGCACGTCGCATCAAGGTGGCACCGTTGGTGTGCCTCTTTGGCTTTGTGTCTATTATTTATGCTGTGGTTTACAAGTCAAAGGAGAAGAACAGCCACCAGCAGGATAAGTGTCTGGATAACCAATTGAGTGATAACTAAAGAAACTGTTAATGGACTGGTTACAAGCATTGATCCTTGGCATTATTCAGGGACTGACGGAATACCTGCCTGTGAGCAGCAGCGGACATTTGGAGATTGGAAATGTTCTGCTGGGGGTGAATATTGAGGAGAACTTGACTTTCGATGTAATGCTTCATTTGGCCACAGTGCTATCTACGCTGGTGGTGCTATGGAGTGAGATTGACTGGATATTGAAAGGTCTCTTTAAGTTTGAAATGAATGCCGAGACGAAGTATGCACTTAATATTGTGGTGTCGATGATTCCTGTTGGCATCGTAGGTGTATGCTTCAAAGATGATATTGAAGCATTGTTTACGGGTAATCTTTTGCTGGTGGGATGCTGCCTGATGGTGACGGCCGCCCTGCTGACGTTTACTTACTTTGCAAAGCCACGCCAGAAGGAAAATATCTCGTGGTTTGATGCTCTCATCATCGGTATAGCTCAGGCTATCGCTGTATTGCCGGGCATTTCACGTTCCGGTTCTACCATTGCTACGGGATTGTTGCTGGGTAACAAGAAAGAGAAACTGGCACAGTTTTCGTTTCTTATGGTTATTCCTCCCATTTTGGGGCAGGCTCTGCTCTCTGTGCTCAAGTTTGTGAAGGGTGACGAAGCCTTTGGAGGTGTGGACGCTATCCCCATGTTGGTCGGATTTTTGGCAGCCTTTGTCAGTGGTTGCTTTGCCTGCAAGTGGATGATTAATATCGTGAAGAGAGGCAAGTTGGTCTATTTTGGTATCTATTGTGCCATTGTAGGTGTCATTGCTATTGTCTATAGTCTATAGTCTGTTGTCGTAATGAACTTTCAGGAAGGCGAACTCATCTATATCAACAAGCCTTATCGGATGACATCGTTCGGTGCACTGGCCTATGTGCGCACCCGGTTGTCGAAAGCCCTTCATGTGAAGCGGTTGAAGACAGGTCATGCCGGCACTCTCGATCCTTTGGCTACCGGTGTGTTGATTCTCTGTACGGGCAAGGCTACCAAGCGCATCGAATCATTGCAGTATGCTTCGAAGGAATATACGGCAACGCTGCAACTGGGAGCCACTACGCCCAGTTATGACCGGGAGCATACGGTGAATATGACCTATCCAACTCGTCATATCACTCGCGAACAGATAGAAAGCGTACTTGTCAAATTTATTGGTGAGATACAGCAGGTGCCACCGGAATACTCTGCGTGTAGCATCGGTGGCGACCGTGCCTATAAGTTGGCTCGTCGGGGTGAGAAAGTTGAACTGAAACCGAAGACACTGCATATTGATGAGATTGAACTGACCGACTTCGACCCCTTGATGATGCAGATGAGTATTCGTGTGGTCTGTGGCAAGGGCACTTACATTCGTGCCTTGGCTCGTGATATTGGCGAGGCTTTGGGGAGCGGTGCTTTTCTCACGGCTCTCTGTCGTACCCGCTTGGGGAATGTCCGTATTGAAGACTGCCTGACGCTGGATGAGTTTCTGGCATGGCTTGAAAAGAATCTGAACAAAGAATAATATATGAAACTGTCACAATTCAAATTCAAATTACCTGAAGAACTGGTGTCGCTCTATCCAACCCACCGCGTTTTCGAAAATGAAGACGGCACGGTGGAGCGTGTTTACAATCGAGACCAATGCCGTCTGATGGTGGTGCATCGTAAGAGTGAGAAAATCGAAATATTCAAGAAAGATGAGAATGGAAACGATACAGATCAACCTATCGTTTTCCGTAATATCGTAGACTACTTCGATGAAGGCGATGCTTTTGTTTTCAATGACACGAAGGTTTTTCCCGCACGCCTTTACGGTACTAAAGAGAAAACCGATGCTAAGATAGAAGTGTTTCTGCTGCGCGAACTGAATCAGGAATTGCGTCTGTGGGACGTGCTGGTGGAACCGGCTCGCAAGATTCGCATTGGTAATAAGTTGTTCTTTGATGGCGATGGTCCTATGGTGGCCGAAGTCATCGACAATACTACCTCTCGTGGTCGCACCCTGCGCTTCCTCTATGATTGTCCGCACGATGAGTTCAAGAAAGAACTTTTTTCGCTTGGCTCAGCCCCTCTGCCTCACTATATCGTGGATCATCGTCCTGTGGAACCGGACGATATGGAACAGTTCCAGACTATCTATGCGAAGAATGAAGGTGCAATTACTGCCCCTGCCACCGGTTTGCACTTTAGTCGTGAACTGATGAAGATTATGGAGATTCGTGGCATCGACTTTGCTTTTATTACAGTGCATTGCAGTTTGGGTTCTTTCGATCCTATTGAGGTGGAGGACTTGACGAAGCACAAAATGAACTCCGAACAGATGATCGTCACCAGTGAGGCTTGTCAAGTGGTCAACAAGGCTAAGGCAGAAGGGCACCGCATCTGCGCTATCGGTATCAGTACTATGCGTGCAACCGAGACGGCAGCGGGTACTGATGGTATGTTGAAAGAATATGCCGGATGGACCAATAAGTTTATCTTCCCGCCTTATGATTTTGGATTGGCTAACGCTCTGGTTACTAATTTCTATCATCCAGAGTCTACCATGATAATGGCTACAGCGGCTTTTGGTGGTTATGATCTGATTATGGAGGCCTACAAAGTTGCTCTGAAAAACGAATTTAAGTTTGGATGTTATGGCGATGCCATGCTGATTCTAAATGACTGATGGCAGATGAGATTTATCATCGGGTCTATTTGGGCTTAGGATCTAACTTGGGTCGGAAAGAAGAGAATATTCGTAGTGCAATTACATTGATTGGTGAGCAGATTGGTACCGTGGAATGCCAGTCTGCTTTCTATTATTCCGAGCCGTGGGGATATGAGTCCGACAATCAGTTTGTCAATGCTGTTGTCTGTGTCAGCACTACGCTTGCTCCTCATCGTCTTCTCTGTGCAACTCAGCATATTGAGCGTCAGCTTGGCAAAAGCCGACAGCATGCCACTGTTCGCCGTTCTTCTCTCAATCATCATATTTCTGTTTATCACGATCGCCCCATTGATATTGATATCTTGCTCTATGATGATCTTCATATTGATACCCCAAAACTGAAAGTCCCTCACCCGCTGATGCAGGAGAGGGACTTTGTGATGGTTCCGCTTCGCGAAATCTGTCCTACTTACGCAGACCCAGAGCTTTCACGATTGCACGATAACGATTGATATCGTTTACATAGAGATACTTCAGCAACTTGCGACGACGTCCTACCATCTTGGTCAGTGAACGGGCAGTGTTGAAGTCCTTGTGATTCTTCTTCAGGTGCTCCGTCAGGTGCTTGATGCGATAGGTGAACAGTGCAATCTGGCTTTCGGCTGAACCTGTGTCGGTAGTTGCCTTACCATACTGGCCAAAGATCTCCTGCTTTTTGGTTTGATCGAGATACATAGTTTTTTGATGATTAATAAAGTTGTTGCTCATACATTCTTCCAACGCTCGTCGCCTTAATCGTAACGCCTTTACGTCGTTGAATGCTTCGGATTTTCCGAAAAGCGGGTGCAAAGGTACGTAAAAAGTTTGGAACTTACAAATATTTTACGTACTTTTGCAGACCTATGGCAACAATTATCTACCCTTCGCCCATCTTTGGGCCTGTTCATAGCCGCCGGCTCGGCATTTCATTGGGCATCAACTTGCTGCCCGCTGATGGTAAGGTCTGCTCGTTTGATTGTATCTATTGCGAGTGTGGATTCAATGAGGAACATCGAGCTTCTCTGCCTCTGCCTACACCTGCTGAGGTGTCGCAGGCCTTGGAGAAAAAACTTCTTCAAATGACAGCCGAGGGGCAGTTGCCTGACGTGCTGACTTTTGCCGGCAACGGTGAACCGACGTGTCATCCTCGTTTTGCTGAGATTATTGCCGATACCATCCGCCTGCGCGATCGCTATTGTCCGGAAGCCAAGGTTTCTGTGCTGAGCAATTCTACGATGATTCATCGTCCGGAGGTGTATGAAGCTTTGATGAGGGTTGATAATAATATTCTAAAACTTGATACGGTTGACTCTCTATATATAAATAAGGTAGACCATCCCGCAGGCACTTACGATGTTCGTGCCATTATTGAACGGATGAAGGCTTTCCGCGGGCATATTATCATTCAGACGATCTTTCTCGGTGGCGAATGTAATGGTGAGAGCGTTGACAATACTGGTGATGAATATGTGCAACCTTGGCTTGATGCTATTAAGGAAATTGCTCCTCAGATGGTGATGATCTACACCATTGACCGTGAGACGCCTACTCAGGGGCTTCTCAAGGCTACTCCTGCTCAGCTTGATGCTATCAGACTGCGCGTCGAAGCTCTTGGAATACCTTGCTCTGCCAGTTACTAAAGAGTTATTGTCCCCCCAGACGGTCGAAATATTCTAAAATGTCTTCCCAGTTCTTGAAGGTATCGCTGCCATATTCAAGAAGGGTTGCCATAGTATCACATTCCTTTCGTTTCGATATGAGATAGTCTCCGTAGAGCAAATCACGTCGCCAGGTGTACACGGTATGATGCCATGTCGGTACATTGATATGTTCTGCGAGCCATGATGCTACAACTGCTTCCTCCTCCCCGACAAAGTACACTTGGTAGTTCTCAATCAGATTGCACACGGCTTTCATCATTGACGAGGCTGGATTTCGGTACGAGTCCCATAGTGTCTCTACACCTATGTATATAATAGGACGTTGACGCTGCTCCTGACGGTCGTCAATCCAGCGGATAACAGGAAGAACGGCATGTCTGATAGAATGATCGTCCATACGATGCTTACCGTGGAAACTGATAGCCTGCGGATAGTGCTCGCAAAAACTATTATAAGTGTGAACCAACGGGTCTTGGTCGCCGAAAAGACCGAAGACTCTCTGTTGTTCCTCATCGTTGATGCCTTGGAAATTACTTTCGCATATCTGGCGGTATTCTTTTACCAACGATTTATCAACATAGAATTCCTGTACACCATCCTGTCGGGGTGAAAAGAATTGTTGTTTGCCGGTCAGACCGTGCCTTTGCATGGTGTCTGCAATGCTAAAAGCTGGGTTAATGCAGATGCGATCGAAGCCGTAGAGCATCTCAGTGTACATACCACCCATAGAAGTTCCAATAATTAGGCTGGGTTTCTCGTTTGTGCAAGTCTTCTTCAGCAAGCTCAGTGCCTCGTTGGGATGGATGGGCAGGTCTGGGGCAATTACCCGAGCATTAGGTAATACTGTGCGTAGAAGATGGACGGTGCCAGACTGGCCGCTACTGCCAAAGCCGTGCACATACATTATTGTCTTTCCCTGCATCAGTTCAGGGAACTGTTTCACGTATTGATTTTCCATATCTGCTGCAAAATTATACATATTTTCTGAAAAAGCGTTGTGGATAAATAGAAAATGTATATAGTGGTTGATTTATGTCAACTAATTATTGAATTTGTATTTATCGGGCTTGAAAAGTTTGGAATTGAAAGTAAATCATAGTAATTTTGCAATGTGTTTTTCATAGTATTAGATTTAAGGTTAACAAAGGTTGGGTCACAGCGGTGACCCTTTTTTATGCCTAATAATTAGATTTTTTTGTACATTTTGCTCAAATCTATTTCGCTTTTCGTTTTTTTTTCGTATATTTGTCGACGAATAGTAAATAGAGGTAATGAAGAAGTGGTTATTGCTGTTATGGGCCATCTGTTGTTTACAGGTGTGGGCACAGGAGTTGCGAAATCCTATTATTCCGGGTTTCCATCCTGATCCCAGTATTTGTAGGGTAGGGGGAGACTATTATTTGGTTAATTCTTCATTTGAGTATTTCCCTGGTGTGCCCATCTTTCATTCTACCGATTTACAGAATTGGAAACAGATAGGTAATGTGCTTAATCGTGAGTCGCAACTATCTTTGAAGGATGCTACTGGTTGGCAAGGTATCTATGCTCCCACTATTCGTTACCATCAAGGACGTTATTATATGATAACGACGTTAGTGGGAGGCAGTGGAAACTTTATGGTGACAGCCACTAATCCGGCAGGTCCTTGGAGTGATCCAATTTGGCTGAAACAGGGTGGTATTGACCCCTCGCTTTATTTTGAGGGTCAGAAGTGTTATATGGTGAGCAATCCAGATAATACGATAACACTTTGTGAAATAGATTCGGAGACGGGGCGCCAATTGACAGAGAGCCGTGGCATCTGGCAGGGGACTGGTGGACGGTGGCCTGAAGGTCCCCATATATATAAGAAAGGTGATTATTACTATCTGCTCATTTCGGAGGGTGGCACGGAACTGGCACATTCCATTACCATTGCGCGTAGCCGTCATATCTATGGTCCGTATGAGGCTAATCCCGCAAATCCTATCTTGACTCATTGTTCCGTGAAAGCACAGGACAATCCTATTCAGGGCACTGGTCACGGTGATCTGGTGGAAGATCCTGATGGTCATTGGTGGATGACCTTTCTGGCCTATCGTAACTATAACGGCTCTTACCACCACTTAGGACGTGAAACGTTCCTTGCTCCTGTGGAGTGGGGAAGCGATGGATGGCCTGTGGTGAATGGCGGTCAACCAATTGTACTCAACGAGCCGCCAAAGCAGAAACGCTACATTGACTTCAGTAAGCCGCTTGGACCGGAGATACTTTATATTCAGAATCCCGACTCGTCAGCCTATTGGCAGCATAATGGCAAGATGCGCCTTTATGGATCTGCTCATGAGATGACGCTTAACCGTCAGCCAACATTTGTCGGTCTGCGACAAGAAGCGGCAAAGTTCACGATGGATACTAAGATTTCGGCTTTCAATTTTAATGACGGTGATGAGGCCGGTGTCTGTGTATATCAAATGCACGAAGGTTATGTGCAGTGTTGCCTGAACAATTCTCAGAGTGTCAGCCATCTGAAGTTGCGCATGTGCCTGAAGGGCGTTCGTGCATTGATTCTTGATAAAAGCATTGGCAGCGAACTGTTGGATAACCTTTGGTTGCGCGTCAGAAGTGATAGTAGTTATTACTATTTCTATTATTCTACAGATGGTGAAAAGTTCCGTTTGCTGGACTCTGTCCACTGCTCCCTGCTTTCCACTGAGACCGTGGGAGGCTTTACTGGTGTCACGTTGGGCGTTTATGCTCACATGAATAATCGGGAAGGTGAGATAAGGCAGTCGTATGCCGATTTTGACTATATAGAATATATAGAGGAGTGATATAGAAAATAGATTTTTTTTAACATAACAAAGTTGTAATTATGAAAAAGTATTTAGCAGAAGCAGTGGGCACAATGGTGCTCGTGTTGATGGGTTGCGGCGTAGCCGTGAGTTTGGGATGTGATTCTGTCAATAACATTCCCGCAGTTGTGGGTACGGCCTTTGCCTTCGGTTTGTCCGTAGTGGCTATGGCTTATACTATTGGTGGCATATCTGGTTGTCATATCAATCCGGCCATTACTTTGGGATGTCTGCTTACCGGTCGCATGAGTGGTAAGGACGCAGCAGGCTATATGGTTGCTCAGGTTATTGGTGCTTTTATTGGTTCGGCCATTTTGTGTTTGCTGTTGCAAGATGCACCTGGCATAAACGGTGCTTCGATGGGAGCGAATACCTTGCAGCCCAACGTGGGGTGGATGTCAGGTCTTATCGCTGAGATTGTGTTTACCTGTGTCTTTGTTCTCGTTGTGTTGGGAGCTACTTCAAAAACTAATGGTGCTACTAATAATTTTGCAGGTTTGGCTATCGGCTTGTCGTTAGTGCTCGTCCATTTGGTTTGCATTCGTTACACTGGCACATCGGTCAACCCCGCCCGTAGTATTGCCCCTGCTGTGTTTGCTGAAGGTTCAGTAGCCTTGCAGCAGTTGTGGATCTTTATCGTAGGTCCTTTCGTAGGTGCTGCTTGCGCTGCTGGTATCTGGAAACTGATACATCCTGCAAAGAACTAATTTTAACATTTAAATGTTTTGTCGACTAATTGGCGGTTAATTTCTACTAACCGCCAATTTTTGTCTATCTTATTTTCCTGTTTGTGAAATTATTCCTACTTTTGCATCGTGGAAAATTGGATAGTTATGAGAAAGTTTGTAATATTATTGATGGTAACGATGTTGTCGGCCAGTGTCTCTGCCCAGAAGCAGTGGACATTGCAGGATTGCATAGACTATGCTATGCAGAACAACATTACGTTGCAGAAGGCTCGCCTACAACAGCAGTCGGCTGCAGAAGAAGTGAAAGGAGCCCGTGGTGCATTGTTGCCTACGGTCAGTGCATCTGCCAATCAGAGTTTGGGCTATCGCCCTTGGCAGGATGCTGGAACGACTACCGTTACTAATGGTACGGTGAATACTAAAATTGACAAGACCTATTATAATGGGTCGTATGGTCTGAATGCCCAGTGGACGGTGTGGAATGGCAACCGAAACACTAATACACTGAAGTTTGACAAGTTGTCGGAGCAGCAGGCTGAGTTGCAAGTGGCAGAGACTGCCAATAGTATTCAGGAGCGTATTGCCCAACTCTATGTGCAGATTCTTTACCTTGATGAAAGCATCAAGGTGAGTCTGGCTGGTTTGGAAACAAGCAAGAAAAACGAAGAACGCGGCCTGAATATGGTAGAAGTAGGTAAGATGTCAAAGGCCGATTTAGCTCAGTTGACGGCTCAACGTGCCAGTGACGAATATGCGGTAGTGGATGCCCGGGCTCAGATGGCCAACTACAAGTTACAACTGAAACAGTTGCTTGAACTGACTGGTGATGAAGGATTCGATGTGGTTATTCCATCGACTACCGATGAGCAGGCGCTGGGTGCAATTCCTGCTTTACAGGCTGTTTTCGAACAGGCTCTTGTTAGTCGTCCGGAGATAGAGAGTTCAAAATTGTCTATTCAGAGCAGCGACCTGAATGTCAAGATTGCCAAAGCTGGCTGGCTGCCCAGTTTGAGTATGACAGGCGGTGTAACTACAAGTACAAATTCACTGTCGGGCAATAGTTGGAACAATCAGATGAAGACCAATGTCAATACCTCGGCAGGTCTGACCCTAAGTATTCCCATATTTGATGGTCGATCTACCAAAACATCTGTCAATAAGGCCAAGATCCAGCAGCAGCAGGCTTTGCTTGATTTGCAGGAACAACAGAAGACACTCTACCAGACTATTGAAGGCTATTGGCTTGATGCCAACACCAACCAGCAGCGGTTCCGTGCGGCCCTTACCACAGTGGACAGTGAGCAGCAGAGCTACGATCTGTTGGCCGAGAAGTTCAATCTTGGCCTGACGAACATCGTGGAACTGATGACTGGTAAGGATAAGTTGCTGTCGGCTCAGCAAAATAAGTTGCAGTCGAAATATCAGACTATCCTGAATCAGCAACTGCTAAAGTTCTATGCCGGTGAAGGAGCGAGTTTCGTGCTCAACGAGAAATGAAGGATGATAAGCAAGAAATAAAAAACGAATAGATATATGAATAAGAAAACTTGGATTGGCATTATTGCGGTCGTTGCAGTCGTCGCCATCGCTGCTTACTTCTTGATGGGCGGCCAGAAAAAAGCAACCGTTTCGTTTGAGACGGCAAAGGTGGAACGTACCACCATTAGCAGTTCCATTACCGCTACGGGTACAATTGAGCCAGTGACTTCGGTTACTATAGGTACGCAGGTCAGTGGTATCGTGTCGAAACTTTATGTAGACTACAATTCTGTGGTGAAAAAAGGACAGGTCATTGCTGAACTCGACAAGACAAATCTGACCAGTGAACTGAAGACAGCACAGGCAAACCTGTCGTCGGCCCAGAGTTCACTGAACTACGAATTGAATAATTATAATAGGTATCAGACGCTCTATGACAAAGGGCTGGTCAGTGCTGATGAGTATGAGACAGCCAAGCTCTCTTATCTGAAGGCTAAGGAACAAGTGACTACAGCCCGTGAGAGTGTGCAGAAAGCACAGACCAATTTGGGATATGCTACTATTACTTCACCTATTGACGGTGTGGTGCTCTCGAAGTCGGTAGAGGAAGGTCAGACTGTGGCTGCCTCGTTCAATACTCCCGAACTCTTTACCATTGCTCAGGACTTGACTGATATGCGTGTGATTGCCGATATTGATGAGGCCGATATTGGTGGTGTGCGTGAAGGACAACGTGTGTCGTTCACTGTTGATGCTTTCCCCGATGACCATTTTGAAGGACTGGTCACTCAAGTGCGTCAGCAAGCTACTACAGAAAGCAACGTGGTCACTTATGAAGTCGTGATCTCTGCTCCCAACAACGACTTGAAATTGAAGCCTGGTCTGACGGCCAATGTTACCATCTTCACATTGGAAAAGCACGATGTGTTGGCCGTCCCTTCGAAAGCCTTGCGCTTCATGCCTAACGAGGCTCTGTTGAAAGAAGGTCAGTCGGTGGAGGATATTGAGGTAGTCCATAAGGTGTGGACTCTAAATGATAATATCTTTAAGGCTCATCAGGTAGAAGTTGGCACCAGCAATGGTATTCTGACTGAGATTGTCAGTGGCATCAATGAAGGTACCGATGTACTCACCGATTTCAGCATTGAGAATGACGATGTTGTCGCTGATCAGGGGCAGGCTGGCAATCCTTTCATGCCAAGGCCAAGAAATAACAACAGGAATAGCCAGAAGAAATAATATGGACGAAAAGAAAGTCGTTATCGAACTGCAGAACGTGAAGCGTTACTTTCAGGTTGGCTCCGAGACGGTGAAGGCTCTTAGGGGTATCTCATTTAAAATCTACGAAGGCGAGTTCGTCACCATTCAGGGTACGTCAGGTTCCGGCAAGTCTACATTGCTCAATCAGTTGGGCTGCCTTGATACTCCTACCAGTGGTGAGTATTTTCTTGATGGAATATCGGTGCGTACGATGTCGAAGACCCAGCGGGCTCATCTGCGTAACCGCAAGATAGGCTTCGTGTTCCAAAATTACAATCTATTGGCTAAGACTACGGCAGTGGAAAATGTAGAACTGCCATTGATGTACAACTCGGAGATCTCGGCCAAGGAACGTCGCGAACGGGCTATTAAGGCCCTGCAGGCCGTAGGGCTGGGTGATCGTTTGGAGCATAAGAGCAACCAGATGTCAGGTGGACAGATGCAACGTGTTGCCATCGCCAGGGCTTTGGTCAACGAGCCTGCAGTGTTGTTGGCCGACGAGGCAACCGGTAATCTGGACACTCGTACTTCGTTTGAGATGCTAGTACTCTTCCAAGAACTTTATCGACAAGGCCACACTATCATATTCGTGACCCATAATCCCGAGATAGCCGAATACTCCAGTCGCAACATCAACCTGCGCGATGGAAAAATTCGCGAGGATACTGTCAATACCGATATAAAGTCGGCAGCTGAGGCTTTGGCTGCCCTGCCGATGCCACAGGATGACTGATGGGAAGGCAAAGTAACAAAAGAAAAAGATAACATGAATATACTCAATCTTTTCAAAGTGAGCCTCAAGGCTGTCGCCAATAACAAGATGCGCTCGTTTCTCTCCATGTTGGGCATTATCATTGGCGTGGCTGCCGTCATTATTATGATGTCGATAGGACAGGGTTCGAAAGAGAGCATTCGCAAGGAACTCTCAACGATGGGCACCAATCTGCTGACCATTCGTCCCGGTGCCGATATGCGTGGTGGTGTGCGTCAGGATCCTTCGGCTATGCAAACATTGAAGATGGCCGACTATCAGCGCATCATGAACGAGAAGAAGTTTGTGACGAAAGTGTCGCCTGAGGTGACAGCCAGCGGTCAGGTGATCTATGGTAATAACAATACTAATACTACCATGTATGGTGAAAGCCCCGACTATTTGGATATAAAACTCTGGACTATCGAGGAAGGCGAGTGCTTTACCGAGGAGGATGTAAACAAGGCCGCCAAAAAGGTAGTCGTAGGAAAGACGATTGTCAATGAGTTGTTTGGCGAGGGTGTCGATCCAATTGGCAAAACCATTCGCTTTAAGAGCATCCCTGTAACTATTATTGGTGTGCTGAAATCGAAAGGCTACAACTCATGGGGTATGGATCAGGACAATGTGATTATTGCTCCCTATACGATGGTGATGAAGCGTATTGCCGCCCAAACATACTTCTCAAGTATTGTCTGTTCTGCCGTGAGTGAAGAACTGAGTGATGCCGCCATTGAAGAACTTACGCAGATTCTCCGTGATAATCATAAGCTGAAGGGCGATGCTGCCGATGACTTTACCATTCGTTCGCAGGCAGAGATGATGGAGACAATGTCGAGCACGATGGACACCGTGACCCTGATTCTTGTGGTGGCTGCCGCTTTCTCGCTGCTGGTTGCCGGTATTGGCATCATGAATATCATGTTGGTGAGCGTCACCGAACGTACCAAGGAGATAGGTCTTCGTATGGCCGTAGGAGCCACAGGGCCGATCATTTCGCTACAGTTTCTGATAGAGTCGGTGCTCATATCCGTCACGGGAGGTCTGCTTGGCATTCTCGTTGGATGTAGTGTAAGCACGTTTCTCGTGCCTATGATTGGTATGCCCAGCAGTGTTCCTGCATGGAGTATCTATGTGTCGTTCTTAGTGTGCGTGTTTATCGGTGTGCTCTTTGGCTATATCCCTGCACAGAAGGCTGCCAACATGGATCCTATTGAAGCCATTCGCCATGAGTAGACAGACAGGCATCCTGCTGCAAGTGGCCATCTGGTTGGTCATATACCTCTCTCCGTTGTCGTTTATGAACCACGGCAACGGAGTGGATTTTATGCAGTTCCTGATGATGAGCGTATCACCCTTGTTGCTCATGGTTGTGTTCTATGCCAACTATCTATGGCTGACGCCTCGTCTATTAGTGAGGGGCGAAAAACGCTATTATTGGCTGGTGAACATTGTGCTGTGTGTGGGCATGGGCATCATGCTTCATTTCTGGATGTCATTCGTTCACGACCTCTTTTCACAGGGTGAGTCACGGCTAACTCTGAGCGTTTGGCAGGTCCTCCTTTTCATTCTTCGTGATATTTTCAACCTGTCTATTGCCGCTGCCATTGCCACTACCATTCAATTGTCCATGCGTTGGAACCAGTCGGAAAAGGCTCGTCGTGAGGCCGAGGTAGCCCGAGCCGATGCCGAACTGAGCAATCTTCGTAATCAGATCAATCCTCATTTCCTGCTCAATACCCTCAATAATATCTATGCCTTGACTGCCATTGATCGCGAACGGGCGCAGGAAGCTATCCGGCAACTTTCCTGTTTGCTCCGTCACATGCTCTATGAAAATCAGCAGCAGGAAGTGTCCTTTAATGATGAAGTGCAGTTTCTTGAGAACTATGTCAGCTTGATGAAGATACGTCTGTCGCAGTCGGTGGATGTTTCTTTCTATTCAGAATCCAAGGTCCGAGACTCAAAGATAGCTCCTCTGCTTTTTATTTCGTTGGTTGAGAATGCCTTCAAACATGGAATCAGTCCCACGGAGCATTGTTTTGTCTATATCAGTGTAGTGTCTGACGAGCAGCAGGTGGTGTGTGACATAGAGAACTCTAATCATCCCAAGAACTCGCAAGACCGCAGTGGACATGGCATAGGTTTGCAGCAGGTGCAGCGTCGCTTAGACCTGATATATCCCGGTCGCTACCGTTGGGAGAAAGGCATTAGCGAAGATGGTCGTACATACCGTTCGCGCCTCATTATCTTTAATTCATAACCTATTTATTGCCATGACTATCACTACTGCTATCATCGACGACGAGCCTTTGGCCGCAGGACTACTGGAGAGTTATGTCAACAAGACGCCTTATCTAAGTTTGGCAGGCACCTACAATAGTGCTGTCACAGCAATGCGCGACCTCCGTGAGAATCCCGTACAACTATTGTTGCTCGATATTCAGATGCCGGAACTCAGTGGCATAGAGTTCGCCAAGATTCTGCCTAAAGAGACTAAAGTCATTTTTACGACGGCTTTCCCGCAGTATGCCATTGAGGGATTTCGTGTCAATGCTCTCGACTATCTGTTGAAACCCATCAGTTATCAGGATTTCCTGAAGGCCACTGATAAGGCCATCGACTGGTTTTGCGTATTACAGAAGCGGGAGGTTTATCTCCGTGATCGCTTCCTATTTGTCAAGAGCGACTATAAGTTGCAGCGTGTCGAATTGGATGATATCCTCTACATTGAGGGAGTGAAGGACTATGTTCGATTCTTCCTCAAGAATGGTGAGCGGGTCATGTCATTGATGTCCATGAAGAGACTCGAAGACTATCTGCCCCGTCCGGAGTTCCTCCGCACACATCGCAGTTATATTGTCCACATGGCTTGTGTCAGGACAGTTGACCGTTTGCGTATTGTTTTCGCTGACCAGTATATTCCTATATCCGACAACTATAAAGACGATGTGATGCTGTATTTGGATCAACATACGCTGATATAGACTCAGGAACCTATGGATGATTGCTGGCCGAAAGTTTTGTAAACTGCACGTGACATTTCTTTGTTCTGACTGAGCGATGGGGTGCGGAAATCAATCAAAATGGATAAAAACGGTGTAATCCGTTATGAAAACTTTCGTTGTTTTAGAAATTTATTGCTAATTTTGCGGTCTGAAAAATCAATATTAATTGTCAAATATTATAATATTATGGTTAACTACAAGGATTTAGGTCTCGTTAATACACGCGAGATGTTCAAGAAGGCAGTAGCCGGTGGCTATGCTATCCCCGCTTTCAACTTCAATACAATGGAGCAGATGCAGGCTATCGTTCAGGCTGCTGTGGAGACAAAATCACCGGTTATCATGCAAGTTTCAAAGGGCGCACGCAACTATGCCAATGCTACGATTCTCCGTTACATGGCAGAAGGTGCTGTGGCATACGCTAAGGAACTTGGTTGCGAGCATCCTGAGATCGTGCTGCACCTTGACCACGGTGACAGTTTCGAACTTTGTAAGGACTGTATCGACATGGGCTTCTCTTCAGTGATGATCGACGGTTCGCACCTCCCATACGAGGAGAATGTTGCTCTCGCTAAGAAGGTCGTTGACTATGCTCATCAGTTCGACGTTACTGTAGAGGCCGAACTCGGTGTCCTCGCCGGTGTGGAGGATGAGGTTAGTGCTGCAGAGTCTCACTATACAAAGCCTGAAGAGGTGATCGACTTCGCTACGCGCACAGGTTGCGATTCACTCGCTATCTCTATCGGCACTTCTCACGGTGCACACAAGTTCACTCCAGAGCAGTGCACACTCGTCAACGGTGTTCTCGTTCCACCTCCCTTGGCATTCGACATCCTTGCTGAGATCGAGAAGAAACTCCCCGGATTCCCCATCGTGCTCCACGGTTCTTCATCAGTTCCTATGGACGAGGTGAACACTATCAACAAGTTCGGTGGCAAGCTTGAGGCTGCTATTGGTATTCCTGAGGATCAGCTTCGTCAGGCTTCCAAGAGTGCTGTTTGCAAGATCAACATCGACTCAGACTCTCGTTTGGCTATGACTGCCGCCATCCGTCAGCACCTCGCTGAGCATCCTGATCATTTCGATCCTCGTCAGTATCTGAAGCCCGCCCGTGAGAACATGAAGAAGATGTACATCCACAAGATTGTGAATGTGCTCGGTTCTGACAACAAACTGGCATAATCGGAACAAACGTATTATATTAATATAATATATAAGGTACGCGCGACTGTTTGCAATAGACAGTCGCGCGTTTTTTCAACTATATGGTTTACGTTGTCTAAGTATCATACTAACGAGGTCTAAGTATATGGTTTACGAGGCGTAAACAGCATCATAATTTGTCTATTGCCGATATATCACCGGATTGTATGGCCTGAATAGATTCACGAATCTTTTCTTCCGGCCAGTTCCACCATTGAATTTCCTGCAAACGCTTGATGATTTCCGGCGTAAACCGTTTGCGAATCTCCTTCGCAGGAACACCGCCTACAATTGAATACGGTGCCACATCTTTGGTAACTACGGCTCTTGTCCCTATGATAGTACCATCTCCTATAGTAACACCGGCCATGATGACGGCATCATATCCAATCCACACATCATTGCCTATAACAATGTCGCCCTTGTTGTCCCATGCTGTCGCTACTTCCGCTTTCGGCAAATCCCATTCCTCAAAGAACAGTGGGAACGTGTAAGTGGAAAGCGACTTTAAGGAATGGTTGGCGCAATTGAAAATGAACTTCGCCCCACATGCTATCGAACAAAACTTTCCGATAATCAGCCGGTCATTGTTAATCGGGTATTGATACAGCACATTGTTCTTCTCAAAGTCACGAGGGTTGTTGACGAAATCATTATAAATAGTGAAGTCACCGACTTCAATTGTCGGTCGTGTCACTACCGATTTAAGATAAACCGTCTGTGTGTCGCCTGTACGAGGATAAATCTTATTCTTGTTCATTTATGGTCAGATATTTCTAATGTTTTGCAAGAGTCACAACCCTGTCCACAAACTCAGACTTTGCATTGGTATAGCCGTCACGGTCATGCTTGTATTTTGGCAGTAACCCAAGTTTCAGATTCTCATATTCTTTTGCCACGGATAGATGGGCTGTCAGATAATCACGGAAATAGATTTCGTTATGATCACCTATGATGTGAAAGTGAATATGGAACACCCTGTCGGCATATCCTTGTGGAGTGTAGCCTTTGTTGAAACTCATTCTGTTTCCTGAGGCATTCATACAGATATAACCGTTGGCATCCATAATCCGTTTTAGCTGTGCCCAATCTGCATCCTCCGGCACCTCAACGAGAATGTCGATTATTGGCTTTGCCCATATAGCAGGAATAGCAGTGCTACCAATATGATTGATGACAGGGGAACAGGCAGACAGGATTAATGATAGTTGCTCGATTTCCTCCCGTGCCCATTCTTTCCATTGCGGCTGATGAGGAGTTAGTATTATAGGAAATAGTTGCCATAGTTCCTCCAAAGTCATGTCTTTAAGTTCCATTTTTCTGTAGTCCCATGTTTCGCCAAGGCATTGAATGCTCTAAGGCTTTTTGATTACGGGAACGCGCAATACCGTCTTGATCTTATCCGGTAAGCACTTCCTTGGGTCAGAAAGATATATCTCGTGATGGCGGCGACTCGCAGTAATATCCTTTACGTAATCATTTGATTCTATAAACCGGTCAATTGCGGCAAGTGATGCAGGCTCTGCGTCATAAGGCCCGATGTGCATGATTTGTACACATAACCCTTCTTGAAGATTAAAGAAATCAAGCGATGAGCAATCTATTTCTTTCTTTCGACGCACTTCATCCTTTGCCCATTCCACATCCTTGCTTTTCACAAAATCGGGAAGGCGTATCATTGCTATCCATTTGAAGGCAGATTTATCCGTGAAGTCATTGCTGCCATCCTTGTCAATCCACCAAAGGCTTTCAAGAGGAGGCACGACATATTCAAAGAATCCATCCATTCTGTAATCAGTCTTATAGCTCATCTTTAGCGTATAAACCACAGGATAGAGTATGCCCAAAGCACGCTGATACTCACCGTCAACCTCGTTGGGATTGCCGCAACCGCTTATGGCGATATAGTTCATCGACGGTACGTCTACCACCGTAGGAACTGCTTTTGGCAGATAAAATTCCTTATATTCCTTCTTGTAGTCAAAAGCCATTTCTATATTGAGTATAAATAATCACTTTATCCTGATTTTGATTATATTCACCGAGTAGGCAGGAACCTTGAACAGAACATCATTGGAATTGCCTGCCGTGACGCTTCCATGAGCGGGATAAATATGACGTGGATTGGATATTGTGTTTTCGTCGTTACCTTTTTCAGCAGACAGCCGAATCAGTTGAAGTGCATCGGGAGTGCTTGCATCGACTTCACAATTGGACAGCCTGACAACACCGTCGGCATATCCATCACCCACGTTGACCACCTTCACATACATCATCTTTGCGTCATCATCAATAGTGGTGGAGACGTAGACCCCTTCATAGGCACTGCCTTTCTGCAACTTGCAGGAAAGATCAAGCCTACCGTCAAGATAGCAACTCACGCTGTCGCCCTCTACATCAACCTGCAAGTCATACCAACGGTCTGACTCAACACTGAAGCGGCTGTCCCGGCACAAGGGCACACGATTTCCGTCTACCGACTGTTCCACGTTGTCTTGCGTATTAGACCATCCGCCCACGTTATACCATGAGTAATTATTTGTATCCTTATATCCGAACATCGCCATGAACCCTTCCGAACCAGAGAGCTTCTTGGCCTGCACCTTGAAGGTATATTTCTCGGTGTCAATCATCGCAGGACAGACAATCATGGCCGGCTGCTGGTTTCCGGTCTGAACAATTTCAGCAGCCGATACATTCCAGTCGCCTTTCACCTTGTCCCAGTTCGCGTACTCGCCAATGTTCACCTCTTTGCCGTCTGCAATCAGCCGGACATTGCGGTAAGCAGCAACAGTGCCCCACGTTGCAAGCCCCACGCGGACGGGACGTGCCTTCTCCTCCTCTGCGGGCTGCGCTTTTGTCAGGTTGTAAGTCCAGTTCGTTTTGATCACCTGTTTACCGATGTTATTAGCGAAAAGTTGCTGTACGTAATAGGAAGGCGTACCCATAGCCTCTGACGAGTTGAAACGAATCATGTCAGGACGCCAGCGTGCATCGTTCTCGTTCACGAATATAGGCGCGTATGAGTTCATGACGACCACATCAGAGTTGTTTTCCATACCCATCATATAGACCGCTTCTCCCAAGGCGGCATTCAGATTGCCGATATCGCCAAAGTTACTGGTAACGGCATACTCGCCCACATATATTTTATATTTGGAGCGGTCGTATGTGTCGTATTTGTCGAACCTGTCTGCAAACCACTTCGGATTGCGATAATAGTGCTCATCGACAATATCCACAGGGTGTTCATTGCGCCATGAAGGATAGTCCGTTGCCCACGACTCAACATTTCCGATGCAATGCACATAAGGATATTTATCCTTAATAGCGTTGTAAAACTGAATGTAACGCTCTGGATAGTGGTCGCTTTGGTCAGAATTGTCCTGCATGTTGAAGTTGTAGTTCTCATTCCCTATCTCAATATACTCCAGATTGAATGGCTCAGGGTGACCATTCTCAGCACGCATCCTGCCATACTTGGTAGTGACATCGCCGTTGGCATATTCAAGAGCATCAAGACATTCTTGAATCCATTCGTCAATCTGATTGTAGGGAGTGCAACCACCGTGCCAGATGCCTACATTCACCACAAACAGGGGCTTGGCACCCAAATCCTCAGCCAGCTGCAAATACTCATGATATCCTATGCCGTCACTTGTACGGTAGCCCCAGTTGATATTCTGATGTCCCTCCCGTTGCTCAATAGGGCCGATAGTGCGCTTCCATCTGAAAGCGTTGTCAGGACTTTGCTGGCCTTCGACAAAGCAACCACCCGGGAAACGCATGAAAGTAGGATTCATATCGGCAAGCATCTGGGCTAAATCGGGACGCATACCGTTGTCGCGATTCTTGAAAGTAGGAGGAAACAGGCTAACCACGTCAAGCTGAAACTCGCCGGTCTTGTCTGCTGTAAGCGTAAATTCCGCTTTCGGGTCATCAGCAGTCGCCACGATGGTGGCTGTGTACTTCTTCCATTTCTTGGATAATGACACTTTCATTTGTGTCTCGCCAAGCGTTTGACCGGTGGCCGACTGAAGACTTGCAGTTATAGTGCCTTTATATTTCCTTTCGCTCTTTGCCCAGAAAGACAGCCGATACTCTCTTCCTTGGACGGCATTTATACCCCAAAAACCTTCATTTCGCACACCGTCGCCCGGGTGTGAGACAGTGACACTGAGGGCGTTGTGCTGCACGTCATTGAGCAATCCGTCTTTAACTAATGCTATCTGAGCATCGCCTACACTATGCCAGTTGCAGGGCGTGTCGTCATCTTCAAAAGAACGGTTGCGTATCAATTCTGCATACAAGCCGCCGTCGGCTGCATGATTGATGTCTTCATAGAATATGCCGTAATGAGTGGGGCTCACCATAGGTCCCCTCTGATTAGCATCAATGTTAATGATTACTTGTGCATTTATGACCTGGGACGAAACCATCAGCAAGCCAGCAAGGAATTGTTTAATCTTCATAATATATATATAATAATTTCGACAAAATTAGTTGATAGTTTCTATATTTCACTATGGATATATCAAAAATTAATGTTATTTATGACTTTCGGACGTCAATCTCAGTCTTGTGTTGGCAGAGTTTAGCTTATTTCTTAGCTAAGTTCGGCATAAGAAAATTGTTCAAAAGTTGTAGGAGTGGAATGTACAACCTTCTACTGCTTAATAAAAGTAGCTTGCACCCCATGCACCCAAATTTCAATGCGTTTTCGAAATTAGGCCAATTTCTCGTGTTAAATGACCTGATTTCCTGTGTTAAATGGCCTAATTTCTAATTCCAAGTCGTATGTTGTCACTTTTGGGGTAGTAAAAATGAAAGATCTGGGTGCACAGGGTGCAGGTTACTTTTATTAAGCAGTAGTGTTTTTGCAGGGAACCTTATTCCACGAGAAATGGACTATGGGATTCTGGGGATAAACAGGAGCCGATGACGGTTGCGATGCCGTTTTAAAGCTCTTTGGTGAATTTTGATGAATATTTTGTGTAACTTGTTGTAGTACAATGTACATGAGGTGACGGTTTGTTGTTTTTGATGAATTTTGATGAATAAAATCAAGCCCCAAAGTTTGTTATTTGGTCAAAAAAAACATACTTTTGTACCTAAACTTTTTTAAAAACGTTATCAAGATAGAATCGTTAAGAAGTTTTTGTTAGAAAAATAGCAGTTTGTATAGAATAATATATTATATTGATGAAGTATGCAACTATTTTTTGTATACAAGTTAACAATGTATTCAAAAAGACATTCAGCAAGAGGAACGTGAGGTGCATCTCTACAGAAAGAAAAAATATCCACTATATTATGTGTCATAATCCTTTGTTTTATATACCTTTGTTTTTGTGTTTTTTAGCGTGTGATAATAGTTTAGAAAAAGCACTTGATGATGCTGGAGAAAATCGTAAAGAACTTGAAAAAGTTTTAGATTATTTCAAAAATGACCCAGATTCATTGAAATATGAAGCTGCGAAATTTCTGATAGAGAATATGCCTTCTCAATATTACAAGTCTGGCTCTACTGTTGATATGATGGATTCTATTTTTGTAAAAGCAAGTGGTGAAAGTCACAATAATAGGACGGCATTTTTTAAACAGTCAGTATCGATGATAGATCTATCATTGTTTGAAATTGATCATGATATAAACGTGATGAAGGCAGACTATCTTATAAAAGCAGTCAATGAAGCTTGTGATGCATGGAACAATTCTGTTTGGCATGGTTGCTATGACAAATCGCTCTTTTTTGAGTATGTTCTCCCTTATCGTTTGTGTCATGAGCCTTTAAGTGATTGGCGTGCATCAGTGAATATAGAGTACCCAATGTTGAGGCAGCAGTTAGTTCTGTCAAGAAGGGGAATTCAACTTGAGGCAGAGGATGCTCAGTGCAAGGAGTGTGAAACGGAGGAATACAATGGAGCATCTAATGGGCTTGCCGTAATGTCATTTAATCGAAAATCTTCCATTTGCTATACGATAGGGTCTGAACGTCAGACGCGAAAACGTCTCATACTGAAATATTCTACAGTTGCTCACAATCTGACCGCAGTTCTCAGAGTTAATGAAATGACTATAGACACCATTAGCTTGGCTCCGACTCGTAATATTGAAACATTTTCTGAGAAATGGCTCAACAAAGCCATTTCACTAAAAAAAGGTAAGAATACTATCTGTATTTCATGTTTTTCAGATACAATGTGTGTAGATTATATACAACTTGGAGCTCTTGAAGATTTTCGACACAGCGATTTGAGAGATTTCTCTGCAAACTATTATAATATTATTAATAAAGAAACCAAACATTGTATTTCTTTTGATACTGCAACTATTTCAACAAATAATGTCGTATATTTAAAACCTTATTCTTCGGTTGATTGTACACAACTTGTTAGGCTTGACTATTCTGGGTACCCTTTATGGAGAATCGGATATCATAAACGAGATTCTTTAGATATCTGTCTTAAAATAGAATTTGGCACACCTCACACACTCAGTTCAGGAACAGAAGTCACTGCAGGTGAATACAGTTGGAAACCATTTGAACAATGGCTCTTTATCCCCATTAGTGATAAAGAATATCGCATAATGAATAAACACACAGGATTATTTTTGGATGTACAGGAGTGTTCGAAAACTGGTTCGGAAGTTTTAATCCAAAATGTTTATTCGAGATCCGACTCACAGAAATGGATACTTCAGGAGCAAGGTAGTAATATGTATGCAGATACATTCTTTGGAATACGTTCACCGTTATCTGAGGCTATGCGAGTATTCGATATAGTCCACCAGTTTGAGTATTATATCAATGTATGTCCTTTTGATACCAAAGGGAGTTCCCTCTTCAAAGCAAAAAGTGGAAAGTGTGCAGATGAAACAAGTTTTACCATTTTTCTCTGTCGCTATCTTGGTATTCCGTCTGCTTTTGATTTTACACCACACTGGGGAAATCGTAGCGGGAGTCATTCTTGGAGTGTTTTAATAGATAAAAATGGAAAGTCTGTACCTTTCTATATGGGGAATTTCCCAGGTGACACGGCACACTATTTTCATTCATATATTAAACCGAAAGTATTTCGTTATCGTTATAGTTTGAATAGACAGATGGAGGCCGACATGAAGAATGAAAAATCTGTTCCTGATTTTTTTTCGGATCTTCATTTTACGGATGTGACAAACGAATATTTTCCAACTGTAGATGTGACTCGTCAAGTACCAGAAGTATTTAGGAATAGAAATGTGGCTTATATCTGTGTGTTCGATAATCAAGATTGGGTACCTGTTTATTATGGTGTGGTGCATAAGGGGGAAGTGACATTTAGGTCAATGGGACAGGGTATTGTCTATATGGTAGGTTTTTATGAAGATGGTGCTATTGTGCCCTTTGGTTACCCATTCCTCATAGACAGGGATGGCAATGTTAGAGATATTGTTCCAGATGAAAGGAAGCCAATCAAAATGAAACTCTTGAGGAAGTATCCATTTATGGGGGCTCAAGATTTCTTCAATAGTCGTATGAATAATGGACAATTTCATGGCTCTTCTAAACGTGACTTCTCGGATGCAGTCGTACTTCATACGCATAAAGGAATTACTAATGGCAACTGGTATGATATTCATGTAACCACGGATAAAAAGTTTAAGTATTTACGCTATATGGGAGGTAAAGGGTCGTATTGCAATATTAACGAACTGGAGTTCTATAGTTCCAGCGGGAAAAAAATAGAAGGCAAAATTATCGGTACAGAAGGTGAGAACTTAAAAAAGAAAGAGAATGTGTTCGATGGCAATATCTTGACTGGTTTTGGTGGCATTAGTCCAGATGGCAACTGGGTGGGACTTCAACTCGACAAGCCTATGCAGGTTTCCAGAATCAGATATATTGGACGTAATGATGGCAATTGTGTAGAAGTTGGCGATGAATACGAGTTATATTATTGGAATTCTGATAACGACTGGAAATTAATCGGAACGCAGAAGGCTACTGGCAATTCTCTTTATTTCAGCAATGTCCCATCTGGAGGCCTTTATCTTCTTAGAGACCTTACAAAAGGTGTGGAAGAGCGCATTTTTACTTATGAGGATAATAAACAAATATGGTGGTAAGCTTTTTGTTCTAATGATTGGATGTAAACTATATACATATTGTTTCAGTCTTTTTTGGTTGTTATTGGCAGTAACAGCGGTTTTCACTATGACCGATAGATTTATGGATCCGATGTTGTTGCCAAAGTGGTATGCCTGTGTGATGGCTTTTATTGTGGGAATTATTGTTTTCTCCATAATGTTTTCATTTGGGAAAGTCATAGTTGATGTTTTGTTTCTTTATAAAGAGATAAGCAGGCTAACCAATTATGTCGTATTTATTGAAGCTCTGATATCTGTTCTTCAGCTATGTGGTATTTTTCAAATAAATATAGGCTCCTCTGTAGGGACATTTGATAATTTAGCGGGTTTTTCTGCTTGTTTGTCTCTTTCGTTTCCTGTGGGATTTCTACATTATAGTGAATATAAAAAAAAGGAACGTCTATTTTTTATTATTTCTAAAGTTCTGAGTGTTTTTGCATTAGCATTGTATGGTTCAAGAACCGGATTGATTTCCGTACTTTTAGTACTGATAATAATTTCATTTAGACGATATAAGCAAAAAATCGTCTTTTCGTTGTTGTTTTTGATTCTTTCGATTCCGCTTAGTGCAGTTTTGTTGAAAGTGGATTCTGCAAATGGGCGCTGGTTTATTTCTTGTCGAACTTTTGAAATGATATGTAAGCATCCTATTATGGGGTGGGGGCAGAATGGTTTTGTGGCAAACTACATGGATGTTCAAGCACAATATTTTGGAAGTTATCCTGATAGTCCATATAGTATACTTGCAGATAACATTCATCATCCTCTGAACGAGTTTCTTTTAATTGGAGTTAATTATGGTATATTAGGGGTAATATTAGTATTTGGATTTTTGTTGTTTACATTTGTCTTATGTGTTCGTGATAATACACCTCATAAAAGGGAAGGTTTGTTAATCCTGATATGCATTCTGATTCAGTCGTCATTTTCATATCCCTTTTCATACCCTTTTTCTTATTTACTCTTGGTATTGTCATTACTGTTGATTTTTTCAAAAAGAGTATACAGACTACAGAATTTCATGTGGAATAGAATTTTTTTTATATTATTGGTAATATGTATGTCATTTTGTATGGCTTCAATGATAAGAAAAACTGTAGCTCAAATGAAATGGAAGTATGTTTCAGAACAAGCAAATATCTTGCTTCCTGATGATATAAAGTTGGCTTATGCAGAATTGTACCCAACATTGGGTAGTAACATTGACTTTCTATATGACTATGCAACTGAAATGTTTTTGGGAGAAAAGTATGAATTGTCTTTTCAACTGGTTCGGAAAATTCAGTCTCAGATATCTGATTATAACCTGCAATTGTTAATCGGTGATCTGTATGAAGCGAATAAAAATCATCAAATGGCGATACAATCTTATGAAAAAGCGAGTCTGATGTGTCCTTCTAAGGTTGCACCTCTTTATGAGACATATAAAATCTATCGGAATCTTAATGATACTGCAAATTGTATGCGTATATATGAACAATTGAGTAATAAGAAAATAAAGGTGAATAATATATTGGTTAATAGGATGATTGAAGAGGTGGATTCTGATGTAAGATTTTTCTTGGAACATAATAATTAGTGTTATGACCAACTCTCTTACTTGAAAAATTCTTTGGCAAGAAAGACGTTTGTCCGCTAAAAACAACCTTATAGATACTTTTGAAACTCTTTGATGAATTTTGATGAATAATTCGTATAACTTTCTGTAAGATAGTCTATTTTTAAGCCAATAAATCTTAATTTGATGAATTTTGATGAATAAAATTGTTTTTTTAAATTTGCAGTTGGTTAAAATG
>CAMWKM010000028.1 GCA_947174835.1 uncultured Prevotella sp. | reverse complement strand
TACTGATTCCGTTAATGAAGAGAAAAAGTGTCTAGTGAAATCAGGAAAAGTCATACTATATGGTTTACGTGACCTAAGTATCATACTTACGAGTGCTAAGTATCATACTTACGAGGCATAAACAGCATCTTTTCTGAATATAGAGTTCATATTGGGGAATCCCTTTTCTTTTGAAGTGTGCCGGAAAAACTCCTTCACACTTCAAAGGAGGGCAGAAGATTTCTTTTCACGATTCTTCTGTATCTCATCAAAATGAAGCTGTCCCCACTCTATCACATAGCTTATCTCACGCAGAAAACTTTCACCTATAGTTGTCAGTGAATATTCTACGCATGGAGATTTACTATCGTGTTCTGTGCGTACTATGAGACCTTCATACTCTAAATAGTTGAGAGTGGAGGCAAGCATCTTCTCTGACAGGTGAGGAATGGTGCGAAACAAGTCGCTGAATCTTATGCCTCGCGATGCTTCTCGGTCGTTGTTCTGCGACTCCTCTATCCTGAGTAATACGGCTACGGCCCATTTCCGGCTCATCCACTCTATTACAGGGCCTGCCTTACAATAGTTGTAGTCAAGTTTTTTATTCATAGCTCTTTTTGTTTTGTATGATCAGTTCATCTCTTTAATTAGGTCTGCTCACTTACCGTTTGGTAAGGGGATTGTTGCTGCTCTTTCTGTTTGTTACATCATATATTGTCTATCTTTGCACCTGAAATAATTAAAATTTTATTGAAGTTATGAATCCGGTATTACATTTCAACGGTCCTGTGTGGAGACCTCCTTATGAATCCACATCACAGTTGTTGCAGGTTACATCAGGATGCAGCTGGCACAGATGTAAGTTTTGTACCTTATATGGTGAGCACAAGTTTAGAATGTCCCCTATGAATGAGATAGAGACAGACCTGCGTGTCATCAATGAGTTTCAGCCGCGTGCCCATCGCGTGTTCCTTACAGGTGCCAATCCTTTTGTGCTTACGACAAGCCGACTGACAGACATTGCCTTGCTCGTCAGGAAATATGTGGGTAAAGGACATCCCACTATAGGATGTTTTGCCCGTATCACGGATATTAGCAGAAAATCGGTTGAGGATCTGAAGCAGCTGCATCACCTCGGTTTCGACCATCTTACAATTGGAGTGGAGAGTGCTGACAGCGAAACTCTTGCAAGAGTCAACAAAGGCTATGATGCTGCGGAAGTGGCCGAGCAGTGCGGGAAACTTGAGGAAGCAGGTATTCATTATAATATCTTTTATCTTGTGGGACTGGCTGGCAGTGGCAACGGTGAACGTAATGCCGCAAAGACAGCAGAGGTGTTTAGCAAGCTGCATCCTGCGAGTATAGGCATTCTTTCACTCACTCTGTTTCCCGAAAGCCAGTTGTACAAGGAGATGCAACAGGGATTATATGTTGAGGCAACGGAGCATGAGCGTTTCGATGAAATGATCTGTCTGATCAGCCTGTTGAAGTGTAAGACGCATATTCTCGGGCGAACGGTCAGCAATCCTGTGCCGTTTACAGGTAGTCTTCCTACTGACAGAGAAGTGTTACTGAAAACTCTCATGGATGCTAAAAGCCGACTGAGTGAAGACAGTCTGAGGCGTTATCGTGACAGTATCGTGTCGCTGTAAGAAATGACTGAGAAGAAAACGTCACTTGCTCCCTATATACAGGAAGATCATGCCAAGGAGAACCAGGGCGAGGTCAACGGCCTTATCCCGCAGGTTCTTCTCACGAAAGAACATGGCTCCGCAAAGAAAGGAAACGATAACCGAACCGCGACGAATCATAGATACAACACTAATCAGGGCATCAGGCAAGCTGAGAGAATAGAAATAGACAAAGTCGGCAGTGGAAAGAAAGAGACTCACACCGATAATAGCCCAGTCCCAGTGGAAAGGAGTGGTATGATGACGCTTTGGCCACCAGAGGAACATCAGCATGGCAAACATCATGAAGCATTGATAGATATTATACCACGACTGCACCATCATGCGGTCGAGCCCAACCCCACCCTGACTTACGGGAGCCATGAGATACTTATCATAGAGACCGCTGACGGCTCCGAGGGCTGCTGCTCCCACTATCATGTAGATCCAATGGTCATGCTTGAAGTCGATACCCTCCTTCTTACCACTGCGGCTAAGCAGGAGAAAGGAAGCCACAGCCAGAAAAACGCCTGTCCACTGCCACGCATTAAGACGCTCACCAAAGACGAGAAGCGCTCCGACCAACACCATCACAGGACGGGTGGCATTGATGGGTCCCACAATGGTAAGCGGCAGATGCTTCATGCCAAAATAGCCGAGTACCCACGACGAAAGCACGATGACTGCTTTGAGGACGATATATCTGTGAACCTCCCAGCCGCCACTGCCCACCTGAAAGATGCTGTCATCAAGCACGTCGCTGCCTGCACTGAGCACGATGAAGGGCAGGAAGATGAGCGAGGAAAACAGCGTATTGAGAAAAAGAATGGGAATGACGGCGTTATCCTTGAGGGCTTTCTTTTTCAGTGAATCATAGACGCCCAGAAAGGCGGCGGAAAGGAATGCTAAAAGTAACCACACTTCTTACAATAAACTATAAAAGATTAAACAATAAGCACTAATACCGAATGTCGACCAAAAAGAGGGCATTGCCCGGCATGGACTCACCGGCCTCGGTGCGGCGCTTGCCTTCTATCACCTTGCGGAAGCCATCAAGCGTCATGCGTCCACGGCCCACTTCGATAAGCGTCCCTACCACAGCGCGCACCATATTACGCAGAAAACGATTGGCCGTAATCTCAAAATACCAAGTGGAAGGCGATGTCTGATGCCATTCTGCATGGGTTACGTGGCAGAGAGTGGTCTTTACGTCGGCATGACTCTTACAGAAAGCTCCAAAGTCTTCATTGTCGAGCAACATACGGGCTGCCTGATTCATCTTTGCGAAATCGAGCGGATAATGCAATTCACAAGAGTAATGACGTTCAAAAGGTGATTTTTCAGTATGTATATAATAATAGTACGTGCGCGATGTAGCAGAGAAACGGGCATGTAACTCATCGGCTACGGGCTCTACTTTCTGTATGGCAATGTCCTGAGGCAGCAGTTTGTTCAACTTATAGGCCAACTGCCGGCCGTCAATCTCTTCTGGGAAATCGAAATGAGCCACCATCATTTTAGCGTGTACACCGGCATCGGTGCGTCCGGCACCAGTCACTTGAATGTCCGAACGTAACAATAGCGACAATCCTCTCTGTAGTTCTCCCTGCACAGAGATGCCGTTAGGCTGCACCTGCCAACCATGAAAACGTGTTCCGTCGTAGCTTAAAGTGATGAAATACCTCATTTTTTGCGTGCAAAGGTACAAAATAATTGAGAATTGACCACCGGGAATTGAGAATAATTTTCTATCTTTGCACCATGATATTCTATTTCTCTGGTACAGGCAATACCCGTTGGGCCGCTGAGAGACTGGCTAAGAAGACGGGCGAAAAATTGCTCTTCATCCCCGATGAACTGAAGAAGGGCAAGTGTGAATATGAGTTGCAGGAGGGCGAGCGACTGGGTTTCTGCTTCCCTGTGCACGGTTGGCAGCCGCCACGAATCGTGCGCAGGTTCATTCAATGTGCCACCTTCAAGACTCAGACTACCACCTACTGCTACACATTAGTCACTTGTGGCGACAGCATCGGCCGCACTATGGAGATGCTAAACAAAGAACTGGCCGCAAAGGGCTTGCAGGCTGCAAGTGTGTTCTCGCTAACCATGCCCGAGTCTTACGTATGCTTACCGTTTATGTACACCGATACACCGGAACGGGAAAAACAGAAAATCAGTCAAGCCTCAGAGGAGTTGGAGCGTTATATGACGATGATTCTGGAAAGGCAAAGGGGAGAAGTGCATACTGTGAAAGGCGTGACGCCATGGACTTTTTCGCACGTTATCGGTGCCTACTTCAACTGCCGGATGATTACCGACAGGAAGTTTAACGTCGATGCAGACCTCTGCATCCACTGCGGCAAGTGTCAAAAGGTGTGTCCTACAGGCGACATCGTGCTGAAGGAGCAGTTACCTACATGGCAGCACGACGGTTCATGCACTAACTGTCTGGCCTGCTATCACCATTGTCCGCGCCATGCCATCAACTATGGAAAGATTACTCGCCGGCGCGGTCAATACTACTTCGGACACGAATGACACGGATACCCGTAAACGAAGAATGACGAGCCAGATAGGTTGACAGCGGCAACGGATCTTCGATAACCTCCTTCTGCTGTGATGAGGCATGGAGCAGATGCAATCCATCCTCCTTCCATACAGCCACCCCCACATGGGCTATGTCAAGTCCTTTCTTGGTGCAAGTGATGGCCAATATATCTCCATCGCGAACCAACTGGCGGTTCACTGCCTTGCTTCTGATGATGTTTTTAGGAATAAAACGATGCTGCTGTCCCGTCAGTCGACGCTCCTGCTTTGCTATCACAGGCACAAACTCCGGATGATTCTTTAAGGCCTTATATTGCTGGAGGTGTTCCGACATATAATTAACGCTGACGGTCTGCACCCCTGAAAAGGGAACACCGTCATTGACAACTTCGCAGACAAGTCCCATTGCCACATTGTCATTGATCCAATCTGTGAAATAATGCAGGCGCGAAGGATAGTCATTAAGTTGTCCTTGACGGTAGCGCAACTGTGTCAACCAATATCTGAAGTCTGCAAATGTACGTTGTTTATTCTGCACACAGAGGGTCATCGCCACGGCATTCTCCACTAATGTCGTACAATCCAGCTCTCGTACATTAACCACAAGTCGTTCCGTATCGTTCACCTCCAACGTATGAGCCACATAGGGTTTACCTTTCAGACAGCGAGCAAAATAGAGAGGTGTAGCCTTGGCTGGTGCCTGATTAAGCATCCGTATGATGATAATACTATCGGCTGGCAGCCAAGCATGAGCACTCAACGTGAGGGCCACCAGTATGAATATGAGATTGATTTTCTTCATGTCTTTCTGTATTTGCGCTTCAATCCAAAGAAATAACCCACATAGATGTTCATCGAACCAAACGTGTTATTGGTCGAAAAACGAGACTTATGATAGTTGTAAGTACGCACAATAACATTGCCGCCGGCAAACAAACAGCCATTATTATAGACAAGACCAAAGCGACCAACACCATCCAGATTCACATTCTTAAAGCTGAAGCCCCCTCCATCATTGCCCTCTATATCACCTACACTTCGCTTATAGGCCACAGCGGCCTGCAGACTGGCCCCAAAAAGCCAGTTCTTAGCAAACACCCAATTGTAAGCATAGCCGGCAGAGACGTTGTAATCATAATACTTCACGTGGCGAAACATCAGCCCACTGTCCAGCCGCAGCGTCTGTTTGCCAAGCCGTTCATCGATGATGGCCTGCAGGGCCTCATGGTTAAACTCAATGGAATTGCGCGTATAGCCGATGCCAGCCAGCCAAGAGCCACAACTAATCTTCTGCTGCGTGCTCTGGGCAAAAGCTGCAGGATAGGAGAAACGGCCATGATTGAAGATGTAGTAGAGGTTGAAACCTGTGATACCGGCATATAGTCCGTCGAAAGGCACATGGTCAAGGGGTGACACATCAACATTCTCACCAAAGTTGGCATCAACCAGTTTGTAGTCGCTACCCGTGCGACGATAGAAGAGATCTATGCCTACCTGCGAACTATAAAGGCTCAAATCGAGTTCCTGTTTCAGGTCGCTCAGACTGATATTGCCCAACTCAAAGGTATAACCGGCAAAGAGCCACTTCCAGCCAAAATAGGGTCCAAAGCGCATTTTGCGGTCAGGCGAAAAGGTGATTGACTGACCATCGGGGCCGGAAGCACTGAGCATATAACGGTCATAAGTATGGGTGCCTTGGAGCATCACCGTAAACACATAATGCTGGGGCTCAATATAGGTAGTATCCAGACGGTCGAAGCCACGGATAATGCGATGCAGCAGACTGAGTTTACGTGGCTTTGCCTGCTGCACACTATCGGCAGCGACGATGCTGTCAGTCATTTCTTTAGCACCTGCAAACGATGTACCCAAAAGCAAAAAACACAAGACAACTCCCCACCCTTTCATAATAATGCCTAATATTTTCCTAATATACGGTCAAGTACCCAGTTGACAGGCGTGGCCGAGACATTTGTACAATCACACACACCAACTCCCTGCAGATGTTCACACACACGGCGGATGAGTGGATACTGCACATATTTGGGATTGGGCACATCAATATGTCGAGTCCCCTCGCTGGTATGAAGTGCGATAGGAGCATAGTTGAACACGGAGAAACTGAGTGATCCCTGCTGACCAATAAGCAAGATGCGATCCTCGCGGGCCGATTCATGACCTACGAAACACCATGACCCCGAGCCCGGCAGACCATTCTCAAACTGAAAGATAGCACTCACAGAATCCTCGGCAGAATAGAGTTTACCACGATTGGCACAAATGCCACGAGCCTCAACTATGACACCAAACATATCCTGAAGCAGGTCTAACTGATGAGGGGCCAAGTCATAGAAATAGCCACCACCGGCAATTTCGGGCTGTAGACGCCAAGGTAAATTCTCTGGATGGACATAATCCAATTCGCGCGGCGGCCATGAAAAGCGTATCTGTACATTGATGACCTTGCCGATAATACCCTGACTGACAATTTCCTTCACCCGCTGGAAGTATGGCAAATAACGACGATAATAGGCCACAAAGCAAGGTACACCGGTCTGTTCTGAGATGCGATTGATGCGGGCACAATCCTCATAGTTGGAAGCCAAGGGCTTCTCCACATAGACAGGCTTGCCGGCCTTCATTGCCATAATAGCAAAAGTGGCATGGCTGGAAGGCGGTGTAGCCACATAAATGGCATTCACATCGGGGTCGTCAATGAGTTCCTGAGCATCAGTGTACCACCGAGCTATGCCGTGGCGTTCTGCATAAGAGCGTGCCTTCAACTCTGTGCGGCTCATCACGGCCACGACGGTAGAGTCTTCTACCTCAGCAAAAGCCGGTCCACTTTTCAGTTCGCACACCTCGCCACAACCCAAGAAGCCCCATTTGAGTTTCTTCATCTCTGTTCAGTTAATTTTTGTGCAAAGTTACGAAATATTTCTCATTCCCATTTCCTATTTATTATTTATTTTTGTACCTTTGCCGAAAATTTCACACTTGACAATGGAAATAACCGACAAACTACTGCTACAGAAGACACGCAGCATACCGGCTGTCATCAGCGATGGCTACCGACTCTACACAGGCAATTTCAAACGCCTCTTCCGCGCCTCATGGATCGTAGCACTTATCTATGCGCTCTGTTTTGCCTTTATGATGAGTACTCTAATCAATGATGTGCTGGCCATCATCGTTCTAACCACTACCTATGGTACGCAGGTATTGACTTTTAAGGAATACACAGTTGATTTTACCAAGGCCGGCATCTCCGTACTGCTGTTCGTCATGGCTATGTTGGCTTTGGCTTCCTATGCTTTTGGTGCCAGTTCCAATCATCAGAATACGGGACAGATCAACTGTCCTGTCCATTGGTGGGGCACATTCCATGTCAAACCATTCCTACGTCTGTTGGTGGCCAGTGGCTGGATGATGCTCATACTATTGGTTGTGGCTGTTGCCTTTGGCGGTATCATCTATGGCGTGATGAGTGCCGGCATCGTTAATAGTCTATGGAAATCTATTGCCACTATCGTCCTGCTCATTATCTTAATGAGTATGGCTGGTGCTGTCCTGTTGCCTCTGGCCTACCCTATAATACGTTTCGTGGTGAATGGCAATTTCACATGGCGGCCACCTTTCAGCGGCTATAGCACCGGGCTACGCCATTGGAACCTCCTCTTTGTCACCCTGATAGTCACCGCTATCATCACCAGCCTGCTCACACTCATCTGTGAATTGCCAGCCTTTGTTATCGGCACAGCCAACGCCAAGGCTTATGCAGGATCGGCTATGGGCGACCCGTTAGGACTACCAGAGAATATGGAACTGATAGCTTTAGCGGCTTTCTTCATCGCAGGTTTCGTACAGGCCTACGTACATCTTTATTCAATATTTCCCCTCTACTATGCCTATGGCAGCATAGAGCAACAACAAAAGGAACTGCAGGACTTATAACGTAATACAAGAAATGAAAAGAATCCTCTTTATTGACCGCGACGGTACTCTCGTCGAAGAGCCCCACGACGAACAAGTAGACTCACTCGATAAAATACGCTTTAAGCCCGGTGTCTTCCGCTGGCTCGCTTTTCTTCGTGAAAAGACGGACTTCCATTTCGTGATGGTCAGTAATCAAGACGGACTGGGTACAGATGCTTTCCCCGAGGATACTTTCTGGCCTGCCCATAATTTCATACTGGAAGCCCTTAAAGGTGAAGGCATTACATTCGATGATATTCTCATTGATCCTCACTTTCCAGAGGATAATGCTCCCACCCGTAAACCACAAACGGGACTGGTGAAGAAATACATGGAAGACTCGGAATATGACATCGCCAACAGTTATGTCATAGGTGACCGTGAGACGGATGCTCAATTTGCACGCAATATCGGTTGTAATGCACTTATCCTTAGCGATACTATGGGCTGGAAACAGGTGGCAGAACAGATATTCGACGGTGATCGTACAGCCGAAGTAACTCGCACCACCAAGGAGACAGATATCCACGTTCAGTTGACTCTTGATGGATCCGGACAGGCCGATATCCAGACTGGACTCGGTTTCTTTGACCACATGCTCGAGCAGATTGCACGTCACGGACAAATGGATCTCACCATTCACTGCAAAGGTGACTTGCACGTAGACGAACACCATACCATAGAAGATACTGCCCTTGCCTTAGGTGATTGTCTGCGCCGCGCCTTAGGTTCGAAGCGTGGCATTGAGCGTTACGGATTCTCACTGCCTATGGATGATTGTCAGGCTCATGTCTGCCTTGACTTTGGGGGGCGTCCCTGGCTTGTATGGCAGGCGGAGTTCCACCGCGAATATGTCGGTGACGTACCTACAGAGATGTTCCATCATTTCTTCAAAAGCCTGAGTGACGCTGCCCAGATGAACCTTTACATCTATGCAGAGGGCGAAAATGAACACCATAAGGCTGAGGCCATCTTTAAAGCATTAGCCCGCTCTCTCCGTGCTGCTGTCCGTCGCGATGTCGATCACTACCAGTTACCTTCTACCAAAGGAATGCTTTAGTAATGAAAAGACCAATATCTGGGTGCTACCCTTCATTGAAATACGTAACTATTCAGGTAGTTTTTGCCTCTTCTTTTATCTGTCATTTTTTCCTTGATTATCTTTTGGTCGCGAATTGATTATCTTTTGACTTCGGTTTGATAATCTTTTCACTTCCATTTGATTATCTTTTGCTCGCCATTTGATTATCTTTTCCAAGTCATTTGATTATCAAATGCCGACCATTTGATAATCATTTTTTTTGCACCCCCCATTTGATTATCTTTTGTTCCCTAAAAAGGCATCTTTTCAGAAAAGTATCTCCGGAATAGAAAGCACCCCCACTGTTTAGCTGAATAGTTACTGAGATACGCGCACAACTTAATATTTGTTAAATAGCAAATATTTAACGCTCAGTTTTAACGTAGAACTACAAAAAAGCATTACTTTTGCATTCAATATCGAATAATAACTCAGAACTTTAAAATTTATTGCCTATAAGAAGAAATTTACTTCATCAAAAGATTAACAAGTATGAAGAAATTTGAAGATGTGACCGACGAGGAGTTGGCACTGCTTTATGCCAAAGGCGACAATCGTGCATTCGATGAGTTATTATCGCGTACGCAGGTGAAGCTATTCACCTATATTATGTTTGTAGTTCGTGACCATGATATTGCCGATGATATATTCCAAGAAACCTTTGTCAAGGTTATTGTTAAGTTACAGCAAGGCCAATACACGAACTCGGGTAAGTTCCAGTTTTGGTTGACACGCATTGCCCATAACTGTATCATGGACTGGTATCGCCAGCAGCAGGGACGCCACATCGTAGAGCCCAATGCAGAAAACGACCTTCAGAAACTTAAAGGTAGTGCACCTATTGACATTTGTCGTGAAATGGAACTGGTGAATGAACAGGTGCTCACTGACGTCAAGAAACTAATGGAAGCTTTGCCTGCCTCACAGCGCGAAGTGGTCTATATGCGCTACTATCAGGAACTTTCGTTCAAGGAGATAGCCGAACTGACAGGAGTGAGCATCAACACGGCTTTAGGACGTATGCGCTACGCCCTCATCAATATGCGCCGTATTGCAAAGGAAAATCGCATTGAATTGGCATTAGTAGGATAATAAACCTACAATACTTTCAACTCATGGATGATTCGTTCAGGATTTTCAGCCTTGAATACATAACTTCCACTGACGAGGACATCAACTCCTGCCGCCACCAAACGCGGAGCTGTTTCACCCTGCACACCACCATCGACCTCAATCAGGGCCTTACTGCCTGACTGTTCAATCAACTGACACAAACGCTTGACCTTGGAGATAGTATTCTCAATAAAGACCTGTCCACCAAAGCCGGGATTGACACTCATCAGCAATACCATATCAACATCGCAGATAATGTCCTCAAGCGTACTAACCGGTGTACTGGGATTCAACGTCACACCGGCCTTCATACCGGCATCGTGAATTTCTTGAACAGTTCGGTGCAAATGAGTTGTCGCCTCTTGATGTACATTCATCATCATAGCCCCCAACTTGGCTGTTTGCTTGATATAGCGCTCTGGACACTCAATCATATAATGCACATCAAGCGGCTTTTGGCAAACACTGGCCACGGCCTCCAATACAGGAAAACCAAAAGAAATATTGGGTACAAACGAGCCGTCCATTACATCCAGATGAAGCCAATCGGCCTCCGAACGATTAATCATCTGAACATCACGGTCGAGATGAAGGAAATCGGCCGCCAAGAGTGAAGGTGATACAAGTGTCATTACTTCTTTTTAATTTAGTTCAGACCATAGATCTGATTGATGTTTTCACACGATAAGTGTATGCGAACTGTTTAATAAAATTAAGCGTCTTCTCGCTCGGATTCATTTCTTCATAGGTAAATATTTGCATAGGCTATTGCTGTTTAGTTTACATTGATAGTAACGCAATGCCTTAGGAAATATTATACTAACGAACAGAATATTTTTCAATGTCTTTCATTCCGTTGAGAAAAGCCTGCGCGTCCATGCGTTTCTTGCCTGCCAGTTGCAACTCATCGACTTGCAGCAGGCAATCGGAACAGGATATATATAGACGACGATCACTGACAACAAGACGGCCTCCCCCACCCTGTGCAGGCTGCTGTGTCTTGGTAGTACGGAAAATCTTCAGCACTACCTCGCGGCCAACCTCATCGACTAAAGTAGTCCATGCACCAGGATATGGCGACAAACCACGCACAAAGTCGTAAACACGCTTAGCTGACTGCATCCATTCTATCCGACAAGTATCCTTAAAGATTTTTGGTGCAGACTTCAATCTCTGTTCACCGGCCATCTCTCCCTGCGCAATACTCGCAGGATAGCCGTCAGCATCAACAATTTTCTGAAGCGTGCTCAAACATATTCGAGCTCCCAGATACATCAGTCCATCATAGACATATTCTACGTTAGCATCATCAGGAATAGGGAAAGACATCTGCTCAATAATCCTGCCCGTGTCAATATTGTGGTCAAGAAAGAAGGTTGTCACACCGGTCTCTGTTTCACCATTGATGACAGCCCAGTTGATGGGGGCTGCCCCACGATACTGTGGCAGCAAAGCCGCATGAACATTAAAAGTACCATATTCAGGCATTGCCCACACGTCTTCGGGCAACATACGGAAGGCTACCACGACCTGAAGGTTTGCCTGATAACTGCGCAAAGCCTCAATGAACTCGGGATCTTTCATTTTCTCCGGCTGCAATACAGGCAGACCATGCTCTAAAGCATACTGCTTAACTGCCGATGGCTGAAGCACAGACCCATGACGCCCTACTGGTTTATCAGGCTGAGTGACAACGGCCACCACATGGTATTGACTCTCTACCAACGCCTTAAGGGTCTCCACCGCAAACTCCGGTGTGCCCATAAACACAATGCGCAAATCTTCTTTATTCATCGTACATTCATCTTTATTTTTCAATCCATACTCATATCAGCCACCATCTTACGATACTGCGTGTACATACGCTGACGGGAAATATAGCCTTTCAAACGGTGATCTTTATCAACAACAGGCAAATAGTCGACATGGGTCTTCTCAAAAATCTTCACTACATCAGCCATCTGGAGTGAGTTACTCAAGATAGCCTCTGGCTCTTGCATCAACTGACAAGCTGTGAAATGATGGTAGAGTTCAATACGGAACACCACATGACGAATCTTTCGAATGTCAATCTCACCTTGAAAAGCACCACCAGCATCAAGCACAGGGATGATACTGCTACGCGAACGGCTAATCTTACGAACAATCTCGCCCAGTTCCGTGTCAGGCTCTACAGGCAGATAGTCACGATCAATTACGCTATCAAGCTGCATCAACGTCAACACAGCATGATCAGTATGGTGGGTAATGAGTTGCCCATCTTTAGCCAGACGTGAGCCATATATGCTGTGAGGTTCAAAAAGAATGATGGTCAGATAAGATGAAACAGAAACAATCATCAGCGGCAAAAACAGATTGTAGCCACCTGTCAGTTCAGCAATCAAAAAGATACCTGTCAGTGGAGCATGCATCACACCTGACATTACTCCAGCCATACCCATCAAGGAAAAGTTTTTCTCCGGCACATGGACACCTATTTCATACTGGTTCCATAGACGAGAAAAGAGGAAGCCACTAAAACAGCCGATAAACAACGAGGGAGCAAATGTACCACCACAACCGCCACCTCCATTGGTAGCCGAAGTAGCAAAAACCTTAGTAAGCAAGACAAGCGCAACATAAGGAATAAGCATCTGTGCCTGCCCCGAGAATAGCGAGTTATCGAGAATAGTGTTCCACGTCGTCTCATCACCACTCAGCAAGGCATTGATAGAGTTGTAACCTTCACCAAACAACGACGGAAAAAAGAAAATCAATATACTCAACAATGACCCGCCAATAAGCAATTTCACATAAGGTTTATCCTTGAAACGAGCGAAAATATCCTCACAAAAGCCCATTGTACGAATGAAATAGAGGCTCACCAGTCCGCAGAAAATACCAAGAAAGACACAAGCAGGAATACGCTCTACCGTCCAGTGGTCCTGCAATTCAAAGGTGAATAGCACCGCATTCCCACTAAAGATATAAGTAAAGCAAGTGGCAGTGACACACGACACAAGAATAGGTAGCAGCGAAGCCATCGTCAAGTCAATCATCAGTACCTCAAGCGTAAAGACAAGCCCGGCAATAGGAGCCTTAAAAATGCCGGCAATAGCACCGGCAGCACCACAGCCGATAAGCAACATCAGTGTCCGTCTGTCAAGTTTAAATAACTTACCTAAGTTGGATCCAATAGCCGAGCCAGTTAATACAATAGGTGCCTCTGCTCCCACAGAACCACCAAAACCGATGGTAATGGCCGATGCGATGACACTCGACCAGATGTTATGTGATTTCAGTCGCGACCGGTTCTGACTGATGGCATAAAGAATGCGCGTGATGCCATGAGATATATTATCCTTAACCACATAACGAACGAAAAGCGACGTAAGATATATACCCATCACAGGGTAGACCAAATAAAGCCAGTTGTAGGTGGAAGCATCAAACGATCTGGTCAGCAGCGCGACAATTTGATTAATAATCCAATGAAGGGCAAAGGCAGCAACTGCAGAGAAAAGTCCTACAAAAAAAGCAAGTATCAGTACGAACATACGTTCACTGATATGGTTCTCACGCCATTCGTTCAGTTCCGAGAACCATGATGCAGATGTCTTAGAGTCGATGGTTGCCTCTGCCATTACGCCAATTATGACTTCAATAGTTTTTCAAAGAAATCATCCAAGTCTTTGTCTAATCCTTCCATCAATTCTGAGTCAATGATGACAGTATCGTCGTCAACCACGTAAAGTTCAGCCACAGATTCGCGATCATCATCTTCCAATACAAAGGCGTATGGCTTCAGTATAGAGAGATTGTCAAGCATTTCCTTACGATTGTTAATGCACTTCCTAACAACCGACGTGATACCTTCATAAAAGTTATCATCCTTGTTGTCAATCCACTCCTCCACTACACAGCGCGTCAGTTCCTGATCGTCATCGTTGAAAGCCATCAATTCTCCGGTCTCTTGTGTCACTCTGATATGAATATCGGTCAACATAGCGGCTTCCTGATCGGCAGGAAACTTGTCGGCCACCTTCCTCAGTGCCCGTTCAATCTGCTGTAGTGTCTGTTCTGTTGCTTTCATAATGTTTACCCTATATTTTTGTGCAAAAGTATCAAAAAAGATTCGTATCTGCAAGAGATTATGAATCTTTTTCAAAAATAATTCATATTTCTTATTCCTTTTTTCATAATTAATTCGTACCTTTGCACGTGAAATGGACAACACAATACGCCACGAAGGCAAGGTTGAGTCGATTGAGGGAAAGCACATACGCGTCAAAATTGTGCAAACCTCTGCCTGTTCTGCCTGCAAGATAGCCTCACACTGCACGGCCTCTGAATCGAAAGAGAAAGTGATTGACGTCTATCAGGCATCCTCGCATAGTCTTCAGATAGGTGATGATGTGATTGTATCCACCTCAGGCAAAACAGCAGGGCGTGCTCTGCTGCTGGGATTCGGATTTCCATTAGTCTTGATGCTGACCGTCTTGGTGACGTTATTGGCTATCGGACAGAATGAAGGTGTGGCTGCGCTGGCGGCTATTGTAGTACTTGTACCCTACTATCTCGTACTTTGGCTGTTCCGCGACCGCATTGCAAGCGGCATTTCGTTCACTATTGAATGAATCAGAAATCAGAAGAAAGAAAACAAACTATCAAAACATTAAAAACAAACACTATTTATTATTATGGATTTTATCTTGACTGCAGTAATTGTGCTTGGAGGCATAGGACTCATCGCAGCTATCGTGCTGTTTGTCTGCTCCAAGAAATTTGCTGTCTATGAAGACCCACGCATTGGCCAAGTCAACGAGTTGTTGCCGGGTGCCAACTGCGGTGGTTGCGGTTTTGCGGGATGCGGCGGCATGGCCGATGCGCTCGTGAAAGGTGCTGACCTCGGGAGTATCGACGGACTGAACTGTCCTGTCGGTGGTAGCGAAGTCATGAGTCAGGTAGCCGACCTGCTGGGTATGGCTATTGCCAACGGAGAACCGATGGTGGCCGTAGTAAGATGTAACGGTTCCTGTGACCTGCGTCCAAAGGTCAACAAGTACAGTGGGTTGCGCACCTGTGCAGCCATGCACACTTGTGGTGCAGGTGAAACAGGATGTGGTTTCGGCTGTCTGGGCTGTGGCGACTGTGTGGGAGCCTGTCAATTCGATGCTATCCACATCAATCCAGAAACAGGTCTACCCGAAGTCGACGAAGACAAGTGTACGGCCTGCGGTGCCTGTGCAAAGGCTTGTCCGCGCAACATCATCGAGTTGCGCAAGAAAGGGCCAAAGAATCGTCGCGTCTTTGTTTCGTGTGTCAACAAGGACAAGGGTGCTGTTGCTATGAAAGCCTGCAAAGCGGCCTGCATCGGATGTGGAAAATGTGTAAAGGAGTGTAAGTTTGAGGCAATCACTGTTGAGAACAATGTCTCGTATATCGACTTCAACAAGTGCCGTCTTTGCAAGAAATGCGTTGACGTATGCCCCACAAAGGCCATCCACGCCGTCAACTTCCCTGCTCCCAAACCCCAACCGGAAAATCCGGAAAACGATGAAAGAAAGGAGGAAACCGCATGAATATTAGAACATTCCGCATTGGTGGTATCCACCCCGAAGAAAACAAATTGACTCACGAAGTGGCTACTCAGGTAGCTCCACTACCCAAGCAAGCCATATTTCCACTGTCGCAGCATATCGGTGCACCGGCAAAGCCCGTCGTACAGAAAGGTGACAAAGTAAAAGTTGGTACACTCCTGGCAGAAGCCGGTGGCTTTATCTCTGCTCCCATCTACTCGTCTGTGAGCGGTACAGTGTTGAAGATTGACACTGCCATTGATGCCACAGGCTATCGCAAACCTTGCATATTTATCAGCGTAGAGGGTGATGAATGGGAGGAAAACATTGACCGATCAGACAAGTTAGAGACATTAGCTGCACATCCCGAACTGACACCCGAAGAAATTGTTGAGCGTGTCAAAGTAGCTGGTATCACCGGTATGGGTGGTGCAGGTTTTCCCACTTTCGTGAAACTCTGTCCCCCCCCCACAGCCAAGGCCGAGTGTGTAATCATCAATGCCGTAGAGTGCGAGCCTTACATCACCGCTGACTATCGTTTGATGATGGAACATGCTGACGAAATTATCGTAGGTCTGGAACTGCTGATGAAAGCCGCAAAAGTAAATAAGGGTTATATCGGTATTGAGATCAACAAGCCCGCAGCCATCGACCTACTTACAAAGAAATGTGCCGAAGCATTCTCTGCTTCACCCTACCAAGTCGAAGTGGTTCCTCTGAAACAGCGCTACCCTCAAGGTGGCGAGAAGCAACTGGTTGATGCCGTGATTCGTCGTCAAGTTCCTGCTCCCCCAGCTATTCCAGTCAATGTTGGAGCAATTGTTCAGAATGTAGGTACTGCCTATGCTGTGTATGAAGCAGTTATGAAACGTAAACCTCTGTTCGAGCGTTACACGACCATAACCGGTAAGCGTATAGAAAAGCCGGGCAACTTTCTGGTCCGCATGGGAACACCTATGCAAGATCTCATCGACCTCTGTGGCGGTATGCCTGAGGGCGACAACAAGGTGCTGGCTGGTGGTCCGATGATGGGCAAGGCTCTCACATCGACCGAAGTGCCTATCTGCAAAGGAACGAACTCCGTGACAATTCTCTCCGGAGACGATGCCATACGCAAGGAGCCACAACCCTGCATCCGTTGTGCCAAGTGCGTCAACGTATGTCCTATGGGACTGGAGCCCTATCTGTTGGCCAAACTGTCGGCTTTCAAACAGTGGGAACGTGCAGAGAAAGAAGACGTAATCAGTTGTATTGAGTGCGGCTCGTGCCAGTTCACCTGTCCTGCCCATCGTCCACTGCTTGACAATATCCGTCAGGGCAAATCAACCGTTATGGGAATCATTAGAACAAGAAATGCAAAGAAATAACTATGGGAAAATTAATAGTATCATTATCGCCTCATGCACATGGGACAGACACCGTTGGGCGCAATATGTACGGCGTCATCATAGCCTTGATACCCGCCTTGCTCGTGTCGTTCTTTTTCTTCGGCATTGGCTCAGCCATTGTCTGTGCAACGAGCGTTGCGGCCTGCATCTTGTTTGAGTGGGCCATCAATAAATTTATACTCCGCAATGAACGCACTACCATCTGCGACGGATCTGCTGCCCTCACGGGTCTGCTGCTTGGCATGAACCTGCCCTCAAATCTGCCCATTTGGATTATTATCATCGGTGCCCTTTTCGCTATCGGTGTGGGCAAGATGACGTTTGGCGGTCTGGGCCAGAACATCTTCAACCCTGCACTCGTTGGACGTTGCGTACTGCTTGTAGCCTTCCCCGCACAGATGACGACCTGGCCACAAGCAGGCCAATGGATGTCATATCTGGATGCAGAAACAGGTGCAACACCGTTGGCCATTATGAAGCAAGCCATACAAAATGGCGATGCGTCAGTATTAGATAAACTTCCCGAGAGCTTGCACATGCTAATAGGTACCTATTGTGACTATGGAGCCGGTTCGCTTGGTGAAGTTTGTGCATTAGCCCTGTTGATTGGTCTGGCCTATATGCTGTGGAAGAAGATTATCACGTGGCATATCCCCGTTAGCATCATTGGCACGGTGTTTATTATTGCTGCCATCATGCATATAGCTAACCCCATCTACGCTGACCCCGTGAGTGTCATTCTATCAGGTGGTCTGATGCTGGGTGCTATCTTTATGGCTACCGACTATGTCACCTCGCCTATGACAGCCAAAGGACAGATTATCTATGGTGTCTGCATTGGTTTGCTGACTATCGTCATCCGTAACTGGGGAGCCTATCCTGAAGGAATGTCATTCGCCATTCTGATCATGAATGCCTTCACCCCGCTCATCAACAACTATGTAAAACCCAAGCGCTTCGGTGAAGTGCCTGCAAAACAATAAGGAGGAACGAATGATGAAGAAATTACAATCATCTTTATTGAATATGGTGCTGGTGCTGACGGGCGTTGCCGTCATCATGGGTTGCATCCTTGCTGCAATGAATGATATGACCAGCGAACCTATTGCCTTGCAAGAAAAGAAAGCCCTGGAAGAAGGTATTCGGAAAGTAATGGGAGGCCAGCAGGTGCAGGCCAGCGAACAGCCTGACACTATTATCAGCCTGACCGAAAAGGACAAGACTTTCTATTATTCCATCTATCAGGTCAAGGACTCTACCGACCATATTATCGGTGCGGCCGTTCAGGACACAGTCAATGGATTCGGTGGCCAGTTGGTGGTACTGGTTGGCTTCGACAATGATGGAATCATCAAGGGTTACACACTGCTAAAACATGCAGAAACTCCCGGACTTGGTGCAAAGGCCGACGAATGGTTTAAGAATACCGATAAGCCTGCGGCTTGCATCGTTGGCCGAAATGCCGCTGATTCTCTCTATGTGACCAAAGATAACGGCAATGTAGAGGCTATCACTGCATCGACCATCACCAGTCGCGCTTTCCTGTTGGCCGTGAACAACGCCTATAAAGCCTATCGTCAAGCAACGGATCAATGCAATGAGAGCAAAAGCCACTGCTGCGATAAGACAGACGATTGCGAAAAGCCATGCTGTCAGCAAAGCAACAATGAAGTAGAACCTAAAGAGGAGACAGAATCATGAACTATCTGAATATTATCAAAAACGGCATCAGCAAAGACAATCCTACGTTTGTCCTGATGCTTGGTATGTGCCCCACGCTGGCCACAACGACCTCTGCACTGAATGGTCTGTCAATGGGTCTGGCCACGATGGCCGTGCTTATCTGCACCAACTTCGTTATCTCATGTATCAAGAGCGTGACTCCCGACAAAGTGCGCATTCCCGTGTTCATCGTTGTCATTGCTGCTTTCGTCACCATCCTGCAGATGGCCATTAAGGCTTATCTGCCCGATGTAGACAAACAGTTGGGCCTGTTCATCCCTCTGATTGTAGTAAACTGTATCATCTTGGGACGTGCTGAGGCTTTTGCCGCCAAAAACTCCCCCATCGCCTCACTCTTCGATGGTATCGGCATCGGACTTGGCTTCACGCTGGCTCTGACCCTGCTGGGCATCGTACGCGAGGTACTGGGTTCAGGTTCCATCTTCGGCTTTACATTCATCCCCGAAAACTACAACATTCTGCTCTTTGTGCTGGCTCCCGGAGCTTTCATCACGTTGGGCTATCTGATTGCTATTGTCAACAAACTAAAGAAGTAAGACTGTATGGAATACCTATTGATATTTATCAGCGCCATCTTTGTCAACAACATCGTGTTGGCGCAGTTCCTGGGCATCTGTCCATTCCTTGGTGTCTCAAAGAAGATTGACACTTCTTTGGGAATGTCGGCAGCTGTAGCATTCGTGATGGTGCTCGCCACATTAGTCACCTGGCTGGTACAAATCTATGTACTCAACGTGTTCCACTTGGAGTATTTACAGACTATCGTCTTCATTCTCGTCATCGCTTCACTGGTGCAGATGGTTGAGATTATCCTGAAGAAAGTATCTCCCGCCCTCTATCAGGCACTGGGTATCTTTCTGCCCCTGATTACCACAAACTGCGCCGTACTGGGTGTGGCCATCTTGGTGATTCAGAAAGAAATGGATCTCGGACAATCAATCATGTATGCCTTCTCCACTGCCCTTGGCTTCGGTCTGGCCCTCACGGTCTTCGCTGGCATCCGCGAGCAACTGGAGTTAGCCAACATCCCGAAGGGTATGCGTGGAATGGCAATCGTACTGGTGTCTGCCGGTCTTCTGAGTCTGGCCTTTATGGGCTTCTCGGGAGTAGACGGTGGTCTCCGCAAGGTGTTTGGTCTGGAATAAGCCAACGCTCAAACATAGTAAAAAGGACTGCTCTTGCCGAGTAGTCCTTTTTCTTTGCGCCTATAACATCTTTCGCTATGTATGACACTTAGACAACATAAGCATCATAGTAACACTTTTTAAGATACCCAATGAGGACTTTCTCAAACATTATATTTAACTTTGCACACAATAGCATTTGTACGGTTGACTCCATGCAATAGTTTTTTACATATAATTTTGATAACCGTTATGACAAACGATAAATCACAGATTCCTCTATCCCAACAATTTGTTGGCGACGTGCGCCAAATTATTGAGACGGGACGAAAACAAGCGTATGCCGCCACCAGAAATATTGCCCTTGTTACTTATTGGAACATCGGGCGACGTATTGTAGAGGAAGAACAGAAAGGTAATAGCCGAGCCGAATACGGCACCCGACTTATTGCGGGGCTTGCCGATAATCTCAAAAAGGAATATGGTTCCAGTTACAATAAACGTAACTTGGAACACTTCCGAAAGTTCTATCTGTTATTCAACAATATAGAAATTGTGAACGAGTTCGTACACAATTTAACATGGACTCATATTCGACGGTTACTCTCAGTTACTGACCCGGTAGCACGTCAATGGTATCTCACGCGTGCCACCAAGGATATGTGGAGCACAACCACACTTGACCTATATGCCGACCGAAGAAGAACTTCGTCACGAAATTGAACGACAAAAGCAATTCTTTCTCGACCATCATAAATAAAAAATAGGACAATCCCAAAGCAACCACGTAAAAAGTATTAAATCAAAAGGCAGATAAGTAAATGAAGAAGATAGATGAACAAAGTTTAGAGAATGCCATCCGGCTCTATGAGTCTGGCGACATCTACAATATAGAAACAGGAACCACTAAAGGACTGCAACAGATACATCGTTACCTGTTTGACGGTCTCTATGATTTTGCCGGTTCGATACGCGAAAAGAATATTGCCAAAGGCGGCTTCCGTTTTGCCAACAGCCTATATCTAATTCCTGTCCTTGAAGCGATAGAGAAGATGCCGGAGACAACTTTTGAAGAGATTATTGCCAAGTATGTGGAAATGAATGTCGCCCATCCTTTCATGGAAGGCAATGGCCGCGCCACCCGTATATGGCTCGACCAAATACTAAACAGGAGCTTAGGCGAGGTCGTAGATTGGCAACATATCGACAAAGACGAATATCTGTCAGCCATGGAGCGTAGTCCTATCAACGACTTGGAAATCCGCACCCTGTTAGGCGCACACCTGACGGATAAGGTCAACGACCGCGAAGTGCTCTTTAAAGGCGTGGAACAGTCTTATTATTACGAAGGGTATAGGAAGGAAGACAATTAGTTACTGAACTTTAAACAATTAAAAAAAGGACTACTCTTGCCGAGTAGTCCTTTTTCTTCATTTTGATTGACACTATTATCGGATGATCATCTTCTCAATTATCAGTAAAGAACAGAACTTTGGGGTGAAAAGCTGAAATAAGACGACCTCACTGCGTCTGATTAGCAAATAAATTTCATCAAACATTCTGTTACTTAACAATGACCTTCCTGCCGCCAATAATATAAATGCCCTTTTTACCATTCAAACTGTCGCGGCTTACTTGCTGACCAGACAGCGTGTAGACGGGAGCATCTGTTTTCACTGCTTTTATTGTCTGAATAGCAGTTGCATCATAGTCCCCTGCTATCGTGGTGCGGTCTGCATTGAGGATCTCGCCTGTACGAGTGTCAATGAGCAATGTTACGATTTTCAGGTTCTTTGCATTTTGTATGTTATCTGGCAGTGTGAGAGTATATTGACATTTGTAAGTCTCTCCCTCCGTGATTTCCTTTGGCAACAGACCTGCTATGCCATCATAACCATAGATAGTACGTGCAACATCGTTATATGTCATTTCTACGTAGGAATTTTGATGCACCCACCAGTTCACAAGGTAATCAGGGTCGTCGGCTGCATCAGGGTCTGAATAGAAATTTGTCTGATAATACGGTCCTACGTTATCCTCGACCACAACGTATGCTATACGGTATTCTGTACAACCATTGTCGCTAAACCCGAAGGTGGTTTCAGTATTCACCGTCACTTTGTTGTCTGGTATAAATTCTGCATCAGCCTTAATGATAGCCTCTCCTTGGTCTTTCGTTTCATTAAGGTCAAACGACCACAAGTCACACCAATAGCTACGATTGATGTGGGCACTGGGAAATCCTGACACTATTGAATAAAATGGGTAATAGTTATCATCTGTTGGCCGCATCTCGTCGTCATGTATAGCGATAGCAATGAAGTTATCCGGATAGCGCTCGTTCATTTTCTCTATTGTGGCAATGCCAGATGGACAATATCCGCACCATGTGCCTGTAGCTTCTTCCATCACAATTTTGCGTGGGAAATAGGTGGTGGCAGCCGTTGAATAATTGTCTTCTACGTTACTATTGGTTTGTATCACATCTGGCTCACCGTCAACATCACTCACGTTGAAATTGACAGCGTGGTTTCGCCCTGCAATGTTATTCGGCAAATCAATATATACAATATCTTCATGATTGGGTAACAGTGCGGTCTTTACAATAAACGGTTCTTGTTTGTTGCCGTCAATGTTCCAGTCGAGTGTTATCTGCTTGACAAGTCGCGGTGTGCGGTTGCGCAGTTTCAGTCGCACCTGTTTAGCAGCACTCGCCCTCTTTTGCGGAACTTGTGCGATAGATACGGTAGGCTGTGAAACACTGTAATTGCCCCTATTGTCTATTGTATAATTAAAAAATCTGTTATCTCCTTGAATGTTAGTTGCTCTTACTTCCGTATGTGCTGTGTCTATTTTCTTTTGATGATTGCGTATTATTGTTATCTATTAATTCGGAACTGGCAATGACAATATCCGTAGGAAGTTTTTCTCCTTCTATAATTGCACGTATTGGAAGCGGATGATTCCAGTCTGATATTCCACAGCCTTTTTCCCATACCCCAGGATTACCAAGGAGGTCGTTGCCCATAGAACGGCACCAGAAACCGTCTTCTGCAATATCAGAATTGGCCCAAAATGCCGACAAAGCATGATGTCTGCCAATACCAACAAACAATTCCTCGCCAGTGATAGTATAAGGCTGGCTCAATTCTACTCTCATCCATATACCACGAATTGTTTTTACAGATTGTTTTGCTAAATAATCAGTACCTAAGGTTGTAACAAATACATATTCTACATTTTCCATTTGATAGTCATTTGAAAAGGGTTTTAACGTGTAGAATTCTATTGCAGATATTCGGCAGTTTTTATAGGCGACTAATTGGTCTGCTGGAATACGCATGGCAAATTCGACGTCATTATCTCCTCTACCAACTCCAATCCCTCCCCCTGTGCCTATCTCATCATTACCGCAATAATCCCAATGTACTGTTATTGGTTTGGACGGCTGGTCTTCAATAAGATTCCAGTCTTTCCAACAGGAACGATTATATGCTTCTATCGTGCCTTGTGGTATATGAATGTTCACATTTTTGTTGACTTGAATTTCATTATTATAGTATGTTGATGGAGGAATATCACCAGCAAAATAAATGTCCGTCAATGCAGGCATTGATTCCTTTGACCAACAATCGTCATAGCATTCTATTTTTATTTTACGGTTGCATTTTATTATTATTGAACTTAATTTTTCACAAGATTCAGGAGCCCAAATCTGCGTACATGAGGCTGGATAGGTAATATTTTCTAATAAAGGACATCTTCTTATAGTACCGAAACTTGGAGCGCCCTCTCGTATTTCTATGCTTGTTAGTTTGGAACAGAAGTCAATATCAAATCTCTGTGGAATAGATAATGATGTCAACTCCGGAGAATCATAAAACACATCATATATGCCCAAACAATCCTTACCCATTATATAATGAGGGGCAACTACATCAAATACCATATTCTGATAATTGACACTATTGGGAATATAAATATCTCCTTTGTATTTTTTTATTTCATTGTAAAGCAATACCCCTGCACGAAGGTTACCATATTCTGAAATCAATCTATATGTGATTCCGTCTATAGTATGCACTCCAAACTCTATTATATTTTGTTCATCTGCACTTTTGGGCATCGGTTGCAGCTGTATGCTTGTTTCCGCTACACTTACAGCCACATATCTTACAATGCTTCCTGAGTTAGCCATCCATTCCTCAGTATCGCTGCCACGACTTATTGCTACAATACGGTATTCTCCCAGTGGCAGATCGGCATCAATTGTTATCGGTGTCTCTGATGTATAGCTGTCGTTTGGCTTGAAGTTGCGAGTGTCCTGCATCAGCACCTTCACCAGCCCATTGTCGTCATACAGGGCGAGACCGACTTGCAGGGTTGCTTCGGTGCTTAGGTCGCTCTCCACTGTGCAAGTTACGGTGAATGCAGGGAAACTTGCGTTGGAACCTGAGCGTTTAAGATACCGTTCTCTACATGTTATTTCCTTTACAATGGCTTTGGGACGGCTGATATCACCGGCATCTGCCGGTGGACATCCATTGACTACCATTTCCTGACCATAGTTGTAACCGTCATCCATGTTCGGGTTTAGCCTGTCAAGCGTGAAATATCCGTCGCAATATCCGTCCCAGCCCCAGTTAAGGTGGTACATGCCGCTGGCATATCCGTCTACGATAAAGGCATGGCCTCCAGCGTTTGATTGCCCGAAATAAAGAACAGGATGACCTTGCTGTAGTTCGTCATACACCATCTGATTCCACTGTTCATCGCTGTAGCTGTCACGCCGCGCGAGGCTTGCGCTCTTGCTGAAACCAAAAATGTTGATAAGTGCCGTGGACACCTCATAGGACGTGGCACCGGAGCCAGCCAGATCGTAGTCCATGTGTACAGACTGCCCGCAATATAGCATTAACTGTGCAATGGCGGTATTGCCCATATTGTTCCAGTCAAACTGCTTTGCCGGCAGTTCCTGCATCATGATACCATGACTTGGGTCTTATATGCCGGTACGCTTGTCGTCTGTGCCTGTGGCCATCGGTAGTAATTGATTACCTGCGCCATAGCCGTGGCCACACATCCCGTGACACACCTGCTGCCTTCGTATATTGGACAAAGGGTGTTGTATGGCTTACCTTGTCCCCATTGTGTGTCAACGATTGGTGAAACATCTGCCCAGTCTTGACCGCTTCTGGTAGCAGAATAGCCGGTGATAAGTGCCTCGTCTGAGCCAAGTTGCCCTATGGCTGTCTCATAATAGTTGAGCAGCCACTGCATCTGACATGGCATGGTCTGGACGTTGAACTCTCCGCGCTCTGCATATCCGAGAATATCCTGTGTGCGGTCATCTGCAGACACAATGACAAAGCCTCCATTTGATTCGGCATTGAAGACATAGAGGTTCTTGAACGGCTGGTTTGCTTGACTATCTTGTCCTTCTAATTGGGACAAGCCTCGCGATTGACTGCTACCGTGCAGGATTTTCTTGTCCTGCATAAACTGCTGTGCCTTTTCGTAGGCTTCCTGCCTTGATATTTGTCTTGCAAAAACTGCAGTGGCAGATAGGAGCAGGCAGAGAAATAAAATAGTTGTTTTTCTCATAACTAAACCTTATTATTTAATGATTATTTAATGATAAATTTTCTGGTTATATTATTTTCCACAAT
>CAMWKM010000027.1 GCA_947174835.1 uncultured Prevotella sp. | reverse complement strand
GTATATGATTTTGTTGGAAAGAAATAAAAAAAATTGTAATTTTGCAGTGAGTTTTTCATGGTATTAGATTATTAAGGTTAATTACGAAGATTGATTGTCGCGAGATAAACAATCTTCATCCCCAAAAGTCACTTGTCTGATTTTTGATAAGTGACAAAAGAAAAGGAGCCTGTGAAGGTTCCTTTTCTTCAATATCAAGAGTCTCTTATTAGTTTATGCTTCAGTTCTTGATGTTCGGCTCCTCCAAGCCGAGTCCTTTCTTCTTGTCAACGACTTTCAGGACAAGTCCCAGAAGAAGGGCGGCTACGCCCAGACTTGCCAGCATAACCAACGGCCAAGTATAGTCGTATTGCACGGCAATCTGTTCAGAGAATTTGACGATTGCTTCTTCGGCTTCCTCAATGGTCATTGCACCTGTGGCTACATCGGCTTTGGCATCGGCATCAAACGCAACCACCTTGGCAACCAGTTCCGGATTGGTAACGTCAAGTACCTTACCAATGAGCAGTGGGAACAACCACAGGCCAATGTTCTGAATCCAGAAAATCAGTGCGTATGCCGAACCGATAATCTTTGGTTCTACCAGCTTGGGAACGCTGGGCCACAGTGAAGCGGGAACCAACGAGAATGAAGCACCGAGTACAAGAATGGTGAGATAGGCCACGACAATGCCACCTACGGCATATTCCTTAAACATGGGCAGTACGAAGGCAAAGGTCAGATGACAGCCAATAAGCAGCAGTGAACCCAATACCAGCATGGAGGCAGCCTTGCCCTTATGGTCGACATAGCCGCCCAGAATGGGAGTAATAAGCACGGCCAACAGGGGGAATACGGCAAAAATGGCACTGGCTGATTGGCGCATATAGCCCATATAGCAGTAGACAACGAGGAATGTGATTGAAAGACCCAGCAATAGATATTGGCGTGTCTTTTGCTTCTGGAAATTGCTGGCGAAGCCAAGTACTGCTACCAATAGCATGATGCCGAATTGGACAAAGGTGACAGTGTCGCCTGCCCAGAAAGAATCGCCAGCGGGTGCCTCAAGCTTTAGGTTACACTGGAGCATATTCACGGCATACTTCTGGAAAGGGAAAATGGCTGAGTAGTAGAGCACGCAGAGTAGGGCAACGAGCCAGAAACCGCTGGAAGTCAGGATCTGTCCCAGATCGCTGATCTTAAAGGGATCGTCTTTCTCCTCAGTTTCACCGGTCTGGGCATCGAGCTTCTTGTCCATTACGAAGTAGACAATGGTCATGATGAGAGCAATGCAGAGCAACACCACACCAAAAGCCACTGAGCGGCTCACGTCGATGCTGCCACCCAGACGAGCGAAATAGGGTGAGAAGATCATGCAGGTGGCAACGCCCAGACGGGCCAGTGCCATCTCGCTGCCCATAGCCAGTGCCATGTCGCGGCCTTTGAACCATTTAACGATACCACGACTGACGGTGATGCCTGCCATTTCGCAGCCACAACCGAAAATCATGAAGCCACAGGCTGCCAGCTTAGCCGAGGCCGGCATACCGGGAATCACCACTTCAACACCATTGATGAGCTCGGTCTTTGGGCCATAGAATGGCGATATGCCCAATTCATCGAACAGAGGGATGTAGTTCAGGTTGTCGGTAAACCATGCCTCAAGGCCTGTTCCTACAAATGAGTCGGTGACGGCATACCATTTGATGAGGGCACCCACGAGCATTACTACGGCAGAGAGTATGGCCGTGAAGCGAACCCCCATCTTGTCGAGGATGATACCTGCGAAAATCAGGAAGAATGCAAATACATTTAGGAACACTTCTGCGCCTTGCATTGTGCCGAATGCGGTGGAACTCCATCCACGTTCAGAGAGCATTAGATCCTTGATAGGCGACAGGATGTCCATGAAAATGTATGAACAGAACATCGCGAGTGCCAGCAAAAAGAGGGCTAACCAGCGTATGGCCGCACTGTCGCGTAAAGTCTTTTGAATAGTTTGTGACATGTTGTATTGTTTAATTTGTTTTATTTCTATATTATTTTTTCAGCCAGCGGTTTAGCCAGTTGAAGTAGGTACGTTGCCAAAGAATACCGTTCTGAGGCTTCAGCACCCAGTGGTTTTCGTCGGGGAAAATGAGTAATTGAGCCTCAATGCCCTTCATACGGGCGGCATTAAAGGCTGACATACCCTGTGTAGCGTTGATACGATAGTCCTTTTCACCGTGGATACAGAGGATGGGGGTGTCCCACTTATCAACAAACAGATGGGGTGAATTTTTGTAAGTGCGGTCTGCATTCTTGGTGCGATCCTTGTTCCAGTAGGCATCATCATACTCCCAGTTGCTAAACCAGTTCTCCTCGGTCTCGGTGTACATGGCTTCCAGATTGAAGGCACCGTCGTGGGCAATGAAACACTTGAAGCGCTTGTCGTGGTGTCCGGCCAGATAGTAAACGGAGAAACCACCGAACGAAGCACCAACGGCTCCCAGACGATCACGGTCTACGTATGGAAGGTTCTGTGCAGCGTCATCAATGGCCGAGAGATAATCGTCCATACACTGTCCTGTCCAGTCACCGCTAATCTCCTCGCACCACTCCGAGCCGAAGCCTGGTAGACCATGACGGTTGGGGGCAATGATGACATAGCCCTGCGAGGCCATGATCATGAAGTTCCAACGGTAGCTCCAAAACTGTGATACTGGGCTCTGCGGGCCACCCTCACAGAAGAGCAGGGTGGGGTACTTTTTTGTGTTGTCGAAGTTAGGGGGAAGGATTATCCAGTAGAGTAGTTGGTTGCCATCAGTGGTCTTTACCCAGCGCTGTTCCATAGTAGGCTTGGCCAGTTGGTCAAGAATATGCTTGTTCTCCTCAGTAATCTGACTGATGAGCGTCTTTTCTGGCTTTTTGAAGTTAGGCGTGACGACATAAAGATCAGCGGGAGCGATATAGTTGTGACGCTCCATTAGCAGTTGCTTGCCGTTGTTAAGCATCTGCAGTGAACCGAAGTCGGCCCAGTCATTGGTTAGCTGTTTTAGCTCTCCTTTTTCGTTGATGGCGTAAAGGTTCTCAGTTGCGTGCCATACACCGATGAAATAGATGGCGGCATCCTTTGTGTCGCTCCACACAAAATCGTCTACATTGCTGTCGAACGCCTCGGTGACGTATTGCTTTTCACCTGTACTCAGGTTATAGATACATAGGCGTTGACGATCGCTTTCATAACCATCACGAGCCATTGATAGCCAGGCTATGCGCTGCCCGTCAGGCGAAAACTTCGGGTTCTGATCGTAACCAGGGTTATTTTTCAGATTCTCTGAAGCATTGACAGCCTGAGTGCGCAGCGTCTTGGTCGGGTCGACTTTGGGAGCCTTGTAGTCTGCGGGCTTACAAAGGTTACGGGTCTCGCGCGTCTCTATATTATAAAGAAAGATGTCGGAATCGGTTGAGATGCTGTATTCAAGTCCGGTCTTCTTGCGGCAAGTATAGGCAATCTGTTTGGAATCGGGGCTCCAGTCCAGTTGTTCGATGCCACCGAAGGGCTCCATCGGACACTCATAGGGTTCGCCATTGAGGATATCCGTCATGTTTGTGGTGAGGATATCGCCACTTGCGGAACATTCGGCTACGAAAGGATGTTGAATGTTCTCTACATAGTGATCCCAATGGCGATACATCAGATCGGTGACCAGACGGCCTGTAGCTTTAGGGAGATCCGTAGGATTCTCTTTTATGATCTCATGGAAGGGGATGCTTTTCAGCAGAATGACTTTCGTTCTGTCGGGCGAGAACTTGAACCCTTCAACCTCACCTTTCGTATTTGAAAGCTGTTTGCGAGCAGTGCCGTCAAGTTTCATTGACCATACTTCACCATTTCTCAGGAAAGCGATTGTCTCTTTATCAAGCCACTGCACGTCGGTTTCACTCTTTGCATCCTGAGTCAGTAACTGCTGTCCTGTGCCATCGGTATTTATCATATACAGCACCTGATGGCTCTTATTGGCTTTCACACTATAGTAGCCCACCTGATAAGCGATATGTTGTCCGTCGGGTGAAGCGGAATAGCCACCGATACGTCCCATAGCCCAAAGGGCTTCGGGGGTCATTGTGGTGTTTTCCAACTTGATATTCTGCTTGCCAATGTTCACGGATTCTTCTGCTTTTGCCGGGCTGGTCAGACAGGTTAGGCTGACCAGAATAATGGTTGCTAACTGTTTCATTTTTTTCTCATTTGCTGTTGTTTCTGCATTTCTGCGGCCTGCTTTTGCAGTGCCTCCAAACGGGCAGCCAGACCGCCCATCTTCTTCGGATTGTTTTGGTTCTCTTTGTAATTCTCTTCCAACTTGGCCAGCAACTTCTTGTCGTCAGTGGTCTTGCGGAGCAACCACATGATGGCAGCCGAGAAGAAAAGCGATATGAAGTAGTAGAAGTTCAGACCGCTGCCGTAGTCGTTGAACATGAAAAAGAACATAAGGGGCATGATGTACATCATCCATTGCATCATCTTCATCTGTTCTGCCTGCTGACCAACCATCTGGTCGCGTTGTTGGCGCATAGTTAGATAACTATAAAGCAGATTGCTCACACAGAAGAGAATACAGGTGAGCGACAGGTGGTCGCCCAGTCCCCAAATAGGGGTGTTCCACTGTCCGATGAAGGGGATAGGGTCGTAGGTCGACAGGTCGTCCATCCATAAGAATGATTCACGGCGCAACTGGATGGCGTTTGGCACGAAGTTGAACATGGCAATCCAGATGGGCATTTGGATGAGCATGGGCAAACAACCACCTAAAGGCGATACACCATATTTGGAATAGAGGGCCATCATGGCCTGCTGCTTCTGCATCTGATCCTCAGGTTTGTCAAACTGCTTAGTGGCCTCTTCGAGTTTCGGTTTTAATACACGCATTTTGGCACTCGACATATAACTCTTCTTGACCATCGGGTAGGTAATAGCTTTCAGTAGCAGGGTAATCAGGATAAGCACAATACCCATAGGTAGACCAATCTTGGTCAGTCCGTCGAAAACAGGGAGTGTAAACCAACGATTAATATAGCGGAACAGTGGCCAGCCAAGATAGACTAACTTCTCCAGATCAAGATCTTTGCCAAATTCACTCTGCTTCTCTACGCTTTGAATCAGATGGAAGTCGTTGGGGCCAAGGTACATTTCAAACTCTGAGGGTTGTTGACCGGAGGGGTCGAAAGCTGTCTGCATCTTGGCTTCATAAAACTTCAGAATGCGAGTCTCTTTGTCTTGAGGAATACTTTTCAGTTCTGCACCTTTGTTAAAACTGTTCTTTGAAATAAGCACAGCCGAAAAATACTGGTTTTTGAAAGCTACCCAGTCAATAGGTTCATCAGTGGTCTCCTGTTTGTCGGAGGTCTCGCTTAGATAGTCGGTACCGCCATCTTTCAATTTGTAGGTCAGTGCAGAACGCTGGTTTTCAAACGTAAAGCCCTTCTCCTGCTGATGTACGGAATCCTGCCAGATGATGGTCATCTCCTTATTGGTGGGATCCAGATAATCTGCCAGCCCGTTAGCTTGAAGTGAAAAATGGAGCATATAGTCAGGCCCCAATTTATAACGGAACACTAAAGAACCATTGCCTAATGTCTGTGCGGTCATGGTCAGCGAACCGTCGGCCTCTTTCTTCGGGGTGAAGTTAAGCGACTTGGTGTCAATGAACTTATTGAGTGCCTTGATGATAAAACTCATCTGCTGACTATTCTCATTGAACAATGTCACACCATAGTTGTTCAGTGTGTCCTTATGGCCGAGAATTTTGGCACCGGCAATAGTACCTCCCTTAGTACTGAAGGTCAATTCCAACGAGTCGTTCTTCAGAGTCACGAGTCGGCTGATGTTTGCCAGTGAATCGGAAAGGGCAGGAAAGAACAGATCGGTGCTGTCGACAGTTGCAACGACTTGTGCTGTCCGGGATTCTTGTTCGGCCTGTTGCTTTTGGGCCAGAGCCGTGGCTGCAGCAATGCTGTCCTGAGCACGGTAATAGGCATCAATTTCTTCCTGTGATGGCTGATTCAGCCAACTGAAGACGATAAGGATTACCGCAATGAGGCTGAAACCGATTAAAGTGTTTCTATTCATTTGTTGATTACGTTTTACTAAATTTTAGTGTCAAATAACTATTTTCTTCAAAACAAGGTGCAAAGTTACGAAAAAAAATCCTAACTTTGCACGCAGTTATGAGAAAATTAGCATTATTTATGGTGGTTGCCTTTGCGCTCAGCGCCAGTGCCGCCCAGAAAAAAGATTCCGTGAATGGTCGATATTATAAATTATTTGCACCTCTGACATTCTATCATTCAGTAGCGGGCAGTCGGTTATCGATAGCCTCAAGCGATCCTGATGAGGTGAACGAGGCTATTGATCAAGCGTTGATGCACATCTATCTGAACCGTCCGGACTTGGTGCAGATTACACAGACGGAGCAGAATGAGTCGGGCACCATCCGTCAGGATTTGATTGAACAGCCTGTGGTGCAGGTGGTGGAAATGGTTAAGCAGGCAGAGCCAATGCCTGATATGCCAGAGGCCGAACCAGTAGAGGTGGTCATAGAAAAACCAAAGTTTTGGAAATATAAGGGCGACGGATATCTGCAATTCATGCAGAACTACGTGAGTGACAACTGGTATAAGGGTGGTGAAAGTAATTATGCTGCTGTGGGCAGGCTGACACTCGAGGCTAACTATGACAATAAGCAGAAGTGGAAGTGGGAGAATAGGCTGGAGATGAAACTGGGCTTCCAGACTTCACCATCTGATACCGTTCATAAGTTCAAGGCCAATGAAGACCTGCTGCGTCTGACCAGTAAGGTGGGACTGGAAGCTGCCAAACGCTGGTACTACACATTGCAAATGATTACCTATACCCAATTTGCTCGTGGTTTCAAGGCTAACAACGTGAAGACCTTCTCTGACTTTATGTCACCTTTCAATCTCAGTCTCGGTCTTGGTATGGACTATAAAGTAGAAGCGCTCAACAAGAGACTGACGGGTACAATCAACTTTTCGCCTTTGGCCATCAATTACCGTTATGTGGCTCGTACGGCATTGGCTTCGAGCTTTGGTGTAGAAACAGACCGCCACACTCATTCGCAGACAAACTTCGGTTCGCAGGTGACTGCATCACTGGATTGGAAAATCAACGATAATGTGAGTTGGAGAACGCGTTTGTTCGGATTCACCAGCTATCATCGTTCTGAACTGGAATGGGAGAACACTTTCACATTGAAAGTATCGAAGTATATTTCGGCTAACCTGTTTCTCTTTCCACGTTTCGACGATGGCAATAACTGGGACGATGAGTTAGGCTATTGGCAGTTCAAGGAATACTCTTCGTTGGGATTCTCATATAACTTTTAATCTGATAAACATGAGTTCGGTGAATCTTTATACTCACCGAACTCATGTTAGTATTCAATCTGGTATCTTCATTGTCAAGGAGATACGATGACGACGATGGTCGACTTCGAGAACCTTGACAGTAATATGCTGATGAAGTTTGATGACATCGGTGGGATGAACTATACGGTAGTAAGCCATCTGTGAGATGTGTACTAGTCCATCTTGATGCACGCCGATATCAACGAAGGCACCAAAGTTTGTGATGTTAGTTACAATACCCGGTAGCACCATACCTTCCTCAAGATCATTGATGGTTTGCACACGACTGTCAAACTCAAACTTTTCCAAATGTTCACGCGGGTCACGGCCAGGTTTCTCCAGTTCCGTCATGATATCAGTCAGGGTGGGGATGCCTATCTCGGCTGTAGCATATTTTGCAATTTCGATATGAGATCGAAGATCTTTATGGTCAATGAGATCCTGTACTGTACATTGTTGATCGCGGGCCATTTGTTCAACGATAGCATAACTCTCAGGATGAACAGCACTGTTGTCAAGTGGATTCTTTGCATTTGGAATGCGTAGGAAACCAGCACACTGCAGATAGGCTGATGGGCCAAGGCGTGGCACCTTTTTCAGTTGGGCACGTGAGGTAAAGGCACCATTCTCACGACGATAGTCCACGATATTCTTAGCTAAGATGGGACCTACTCCGCTAACGTATTGCAGTAAGTGACTGGAAGCAGTATTGAGATTGACCCCCACTTGATTGACGCAACTCTCTACGGTTTGGTCGAGTTGTCGCTTAAGTTTAGTTTGGTCAACATCGTGCTGATATTGACCGACACCAATACTTTTAGGATCTATTTTTACCAGTTCTGCAAGTGGATCCATCAATCGACGGCCAATGCTGACTGCTCCACGCACAGTAACGTCTTCATTGGGAAATTCATCGCGTGCTATTTTAGAAGCAGAATAGACGGAGGCTCCGTCTTCACTGACAACGAATATCTGTGGATGCTGACTTTGGGCTACAGACGAAGAGTTGAGCGCATCTTCTACAAAAGAACGGGTTTCACGACTGGCGGTGCCGTTGCCGATAGCGATAGCCTCAATGTGATATTTCTCAATCATTTGCTGGATATGGGTGGTAGCCTGCATTCGCTTGTTGATGGGCGGGTGGGGGAAAATTACCTCATGATGAAGCAAATTACCTTGAGCATCAAGATAGACGACTTTGCAACCAGTGCGGAATCCAGGATCAATGCCCATTACACGCTTCTGGCCTAAAGGAGCCCCTAATAATAGTTGGCGCAGGTTTTCAGCAAAGACACGGATGGCCTCATCGTCGGCCTGCTCCTTGCTTTGATTGAAAAACTCAGTCTCTATTGAGGGCTTGAGCAATCGCTTGTAGCTGTCCTCAATGGCTTCGGTCACCAGTCGACCGCAGGGTGTTTGCCCGTACACGTAGTGGCGGGCAATACGTTCTATGCACTCGTCATCGTCAATAGGATCAATACTCAGCCGTAGAATGCCCTCGGCTTCGCCACGGCGCATGGCCAACATACGATGTCCTGGACAACGACGCAATGGCTCTTTCCAGTCGAAATAGTCGCTGTATTTGGCAGCCTCATTGCTGTCAGCCTTTGCTTTAACTACTTTTGATGTGATAGTAGCTGTGCGACGAAAGGCACCTCTTACCTGTTGGCGGTTACGTTCGTCTTCACTGATGGTTTCGGCAATGATGTCCTGTGCACCTTTAAGAGCTTTGCTGGTATCGGTGATATCGCCTTTAAGGAAAGGACGTGCCGCCTCTTCAAGATCGCGAGTACGTTGCAAAAGAATAATCTGGGCCAAAGGCTCCAATCCTTGTTCACGGGCCACTTGTGCACGGGTGCGACGACGTGGCTTGTAGGGCAGGTATATGTCTTCCAGTTCTGAGGCATCCCAACAATCGTCGATGCGCTTCTGTAATGCTGCCGTCATCTTACCTTGTTCGGTAATCGTCTTGACGATGGTCTCCTTGCGTTTACTAATTTCCTTTAGCCGTTCATTTTCATCGTTGATGGCAGCAATCTGCACCTCATTAAGTCCACCTGTTCGTTCTTTGCGATAGCGCGAAATAAAAGGTATGGTACAACCTTCCTCAAGTAGGGAAAGAGTATTGCCCACAGCCTCAACGCTGAGTTGAAGACTGCGGGCAATATGCTGAGCAATGATATTGTTATTCATGATACTACTCTTCGTCGAGCAGAATGTTCATCATCTCGCAAGCTGATTTGGCTACAGAAGTGCCAGGACCGAAGATTGCGGCAACACCAGCCTGATAGAGGAAGTCATAGTCTTGGGCGGGAATAACACCGCCAGCAATAACCATAATGTCCTCACGGCCAAGTTTTTTTAACTCTTCGATCAACTGTGGAATGAGCGTCTTGTGACCTGCGGCCAGTGACGAAGCACCTACAATGTGGACATCGTTCTCAACAGCTTCGCGGGCTGCTTCAGCAGGCGTCTGGAATAACGGACCCATATCAACATCGAAACCACAGTCGGCATATCCGGTTGCAACGACTTTGGCACCACGGTCATGGCCGTCTTGTCCCATCTTGGCCACGAAAATGCGGGGGCGACGGCCCTCACGCTTAGCAAACTTCTCGGTCAACTCGCAGGCTTTCTCAAAGTCGGAGTCGTTTTTACTTTCTGATGAATACACGCCTGAAATAGTTCTGATGACAGCTTTATAACGGCCTACAATTTCCTCGCAGGCATCTGAGATCTCACCTAATGTACAACGTAACTGGGCTGCTTTAACAGCAAGGTCAAGCAGATTGTTCTCACTCTTGCGACCTTCCTTGAAATCGCGCACACATTCGGTGATGGCCTTGAGGGCAGCTTGACAAGCAGCTTCATCGCGTTTGCCACGTACCTCTTTCAGACTTTCCTCCTGTTGTTTGCGCACTGCGGTGTTGTCGACCTCAAGAATATCAATGGGATCTTCGTGATCCAGACGGTACTTGTTTGTACCTACAATAGTTTGCACTCCAGAGTCGATACGGGCCTGCGTACGGGCAGCTGCTTCTTCGATACGCATCTTTGGTAGGCCTGTCTCAATGGCTTTGGCCATACCGCCCAGTTTCTCAATCTCCTGAATGTGTGCCCAGGCCTTGTGAACCAACTCGTTGGTCAGGGTCTCCACATAGTAGGAACCTGCCCAGGGGTCAATCTGTTTGCAGACTTTGGTTTCATTCTGGATATAAATCTGAGTGTTACGGGCGATTCGGGCAGAGAAGTCTGTCGGCAGAGCGATGGCTTCGTCAAGGGCATTGGTGTGTAGTGATTGAGTATGTCCCAATACGGCAGCCATAGCTTCGATACAGGTGCGGCCTACATTGTTGAAGGGATCTTGCTCAGTGAGTGACCAACCTGAGGTCTGTGAGTGGGTACGCAAAGCCAATGACTTCGGATTTTTTGCACCAAACGACTTCACGATCTTAGCCCAAAGCAGACGACCAGCGCGCATTTTGGCAATTTCCATGAAGTGATTCATACCAATAGCCCAGAAGAACGACAGACGAGGGGCAAAGGCATCAACATCAATACCTGCGTCTACACCGGTACGCAGATAATCCATACCGTCGGCTAATGTGTAAGCCAATTCAATGTCAGCAGTAGCACCTGCTTCTTGCATGTGGTAGCCCGAGATAGAGATACTGTTGAATTTCGGCATCTTTTGCGAGGTGTACTCGAAAATATCAGCGATAATCTTCATTGAGAATGCAGGCGGATAAATATAGGTATTGCGTACCATGAACTCCTTCAGAATGTCGTTCTGGATAGTTCCGGCCATCTCTTCCAACTGGGCACCCTGCTCCAGACCGGCCACGATGTAGAAAGCAAGGATAGGCAACACAGCACCGTTCATGGTCATAGAGACGGACATCTTGTTGAGAGGAATACCCGAGAACAGAACTTTCATATTCTCTTCATTACATATACTTACACCTGCCTTACCCACATCACCTACCACACGGGCGTTATCGGGGTCGTAACCGCGGTGTGTCGGTAAGTCAAAAGCTACTGAAAGACCTTTCTGGCCGGAAGCCAGATTGCGGCGATAGAAAGCGTTTGATTCCTCTGCGGTAGAGAAACCGGCATACTGACGGATAGTCCACGGACGGAACGGATACATCATCGAGTATGGACCACGAAGGTAAGGGGGAATACCTGCGGTAAAGTCAAGGTGCTCCATGCCTTCGAGATCTTCTTTTGTATATACGGGCTGAATGTCAATCTGCTCGGGTGTACGCCAGTTGGCAGTGATGTTATTATCTTGCTGCCACTGCTGACCATTCTTTTCTTGAATGCCAGCGTAGATATCTATGTTATTGAAATTCTTACGTGCCATAATTATATTCCAAGTTTTGCGTTGTACTCCTTAAGTGTACCAAACTGGTTAGACTTAACATGAATAAAATTCTCAATACCGGCTGCCTTTAGATCTTCAGAGCAGGCAGGAGCACCAGCAACTACAAACATGGCGCGGCCGTTTAGGTACTGGAAAGCGGGGATGGCATATTCGGCATACTCATCATCGCTGGAGCAGATAACCACGATGTCTGCTTTAGCCTCAAGGGCAGCATCAACACCTTCCTTGACAGTCTTGAATCCGAGATTGTCCATAACTTTGTAGCCTGCAGCAGCTAAGAAGTTGCACGAGAACTGAGCACGAGCCTGACGCATGGCCAGATTACCGATGGTAAGCATAAAAGCGATAGGCTGTTTGGAAGCCTTCTCTGTAGCGAGGCGTAGAGTTGCGAAATCAGAGGCCAGACGTTCCTTGTTAAGTTTAGGAAGCTCTGATATTTCGGAGCTCTTGGCACAACTACAGCAACATACCATTGGTTGTTTGCCATCGCTCTTCTCGTTGAAGTTGGGGAATTGGTTGGTACCCAAAATAAATTCCTTTCGTTTGGCTGCATCGGCATGACGCTTGCTGTTCGATTCATTGACAGCATTTGTGATATTACCCTTCAAGGCTTCAGCCAAGAAACCGCCAGCTTCCTCAATGGACAAGAACAGTTTCCATCCTTCCTTGGCAATGGCATCGGTCAAGTGCTCAATGGTATAGGAGCCACCCGATACATCAACAAGTTTGTCAAAGTGAGCTTCTTCCTTCAGCAGCAACTGTTGGTTGCGAGCGATACGCTCGGCAAATTCAGTGGGAACTTCGTAAGGCTTGTCGAATGGTGTGACGATAATCGAGTCTACATTGGCAATGGCGGCTGACATGGCCTCTGTCTGAGAGCGAAGTAAGTTGACGTAGGAATCGAACAATGTTTGGTTGTATTCCGACGTAATGGCACAGACATGCATCTGACATGCACAGTCACACTTGGGATCGAACTGCTTGACAATCTGTGCCCATAGCATACGGGCAGCGCGGAACTTGGCAATTTCCATGAAATAGTTCTCGCTGACACCCATGTTGAATTTGATTCGTTTGGCAAGTTCTGTGGCTTCAATACCGGCTTCGGTAAGGGTATTCATATATTCGGCTCCCCATGCCAATGCATAGCCCAGTTCTTGATAGATGTAGGCACCGGCATTATTAAGTTGCACAGAATTCACGTTGATGCACTTGTAGCCTGGCAGTTCATTCAGTGTTTCAATAAGGGGCTTGGCAAAACTGAGCATGGACGAAACATCCTTGCCTTTGCAAAGTACTTTGCTGATGGGGTCAAAGTTAATAGAACCCTGTAATTCTGCTAATGGATAATTCTTTTCTTTAAAATAGACTACCAAAATCTGAGCCAGTTCTACGCAGTGGCGCTGACAGGTCTTGAAGTTCAATTCCACATATTGAGGTAGAATGCCATCAAGTAATGTGGCTATGAATTCAAGATTGACATCCTTGCCTGCGATTTTAAAACCGATAGAATCAACACCCTTGTTCAGAATATCAAGAGCTTTGGCATTGGCTGCCTTCGCGTCTTCGGCATCAATTTCTTGACGCACAAACCAAAGGTTGTTGTCTTTTTTGTTGCCACGGACGAAAGGAAATTCACCGGGCAGTGAGTTGACTGATTTTAGATCGGTCAAATCCTCACGGCGATAAAACGGTTGTACGTTAAAACCTTCGTTAGTTCTCCACACGAGACGCTTCTGGAAGTCTGCGCCTTTCAAGTCTACCTCTATCTTGTCCAGCCACTCTTGAGTGGTAGGCGCGGTAAACTCAGTGAAGAGTTTCTCTTTGTTGCTTGACATAGCTTTAAAGTTTATTGTAATTTAATATTTGTTTTTCTACGCTGCAAAGATACATAAATATTTGAATATGTACAAAAGATTTTTCAATTATTTCTTTCGATGAGCAAATTCCGCCAACTCTGTCTTTATGAAACGTGGTGTATAGCCTTTTTTGCTCTTGGCTACCTTTTCGGGTGTACCCTCACTGAGGATCATGCCACCACGCAGTCCGCCTTCTGGTCCCATGTCGATGATATGGTCGGCTAACTTGATGACATCAAGATTGTGTTCGATGATTACCACTGTGTTGCCGCGGTCTACCAGTTTTTGCAATACTTGCATCAAAATGCGAATGTCCTCAAAGTGAAGACCTGTAGTCGGCTCATCAAGAATATAGAGGGTCTTACCTGTGTCACGTTTTGATAGTTCTGCCGCTAATTTTATACGTTGGCTCTCACCACCGGAGAGAGTCGTGGAGGATTGCCCCAACTTGATGTAGCCAAGTCCTACGTCCTGAATGGTCTTTATTTTGCGGAGAATGTCAGGGATATTTTCAAAGAATTCTACGGCCTGATTGATTGTCATGTCAAGAACATCAGCAATGGACTTTCCTTTATAACGTACCTCCAAAGTTTCGCGGTTGTAACGTTTACCATGACATTCCTCACAAGGCACTTGTATATCTGGCAGGAAGTTCATTTCAATAGTCTTGTAACCATTGCCACTACAAGCCTCGCACCGACCGCCTTTTACGTTGAACGAAAATCGTCCAGGCTTATAGCCTCGAATCTTAGCCTCGGGCAGATTGACGAATAGGGAACGAATATCCGAGAATACACCAGTATAGGTGGCAGGATTGGAACGTGGTGTACGTCCCAGTGGTGACTGGTCGACATTAACAACCTTGTCAATGAATTCCAGTCCTTCAATGGTGTCGTAAGCTAAAGGGCGTTTTATCGAATGGTAGAAGTGTTGCGAGAGAATAGGTTGCAAAGTCTCGTTGACTAATGTAGACTTGCCACTACCACTGACACCCGTTACCACGATGAGTTTGCCCAGTGGAAAAGTGGCATCAATATTCTTCAGATTGTTGCCACGAGCTCCGTGAATGGTAATGGCATTTCCGTTACCCAGTCGCCGTTGTTGGGGAATGGCAATCGATAGGGCGCCATTCAAATAATCGGCAGTTAAAGTATGTGTACCTAACATTTCTTTGGGCGTTCCCATGAATACCACTTCACCGCCCTTGCGTCCAGCCCGTGGGCCGATATCAATGACATGGTCTGCAGCCAGCATCATATCCTTGTCGTGCTCTACCACAACGACAGTGTTACCTATATCGCGTAATTCTTTCAGTGAATTGATAAGTCGTTCATTGTCACGTTGATGTAAGCCAATGCTGGGCTCGTCAAGGATATAGAGTACGTTGACCAGTTGTGACCCGATTTGAGTGGCCAGTCGGATGCGTTGACTTTCACCACCGGAAAGCGATGCTGCCGGACGGTTGAGGGCCAAATAGTCCAACCCGACTTCTAATAGGAAGTTCAATCGGGTACGTATCTCTTTCAAAATCTCAGTGGCAATCTGTTTTTGCTGATTGTCCAAATGGTCATCGACTTGGTTGAGCCATTCGTGCAAGGTACTCAGATCCATTGAACCCAGCTCGGAAATGTTTTTATCCCATATCTTATACGACAATGCTTCGCGATTCAGTCGCTGGCCGTGACACTCTGGGCACTCACATTCTGCCATGAACTGGTCGCCCCATTTATGATTGGCTGCGGAATCGTCGGTCTCCATAGTATCACGCAAATACTTGACAATACCATCAAAGGTCACGAAGTAATCACTGGAAGTATGAACTACTTCTTTGTCAATGCGCACATTGTCTAATGCCCCATAGAAAAGTTCATTCATCGCTTCATCGGGTATCTGTTCTATGGGTGTCTTTATATCGCAGTCGTATTTCTTTAGTATAGCATCTATCTGCCAGAATATCAACTGATTTTTGTATTTTCCTAAAGGAATAATTCCACCATTGTAGATACTCATGCTACGCTTTGGCATTACCTTCTCTAAATCAACCTCATTAATGATGCCAAGACCTTTGCATCGTGGGCAGGCTCCTTGTGGCGAATTGAATGAAAAATTGTTGGGGGCGGGATCACTATAAGAAATGCCAGTGGTAGGGCACATTAATCGTTTGGAGAAATGCTTCAGTTCACCGGTGTCTTTGTCGAGAATCATCAGCAATCCGTCTCCTTCCTTCATAGCAATAGCTACGCTTTTCTTCAGACGTTCCGATGGGGTGCTGATGTCAGTTGAATCTTCTACTTTGATTTTATCAAGAACCACTTCTATGTTGTGGTTCTTGTAGCGATCCACTTTCATCCCACGTGCAATCTCTGTCAGTTCACCATCAATGCGCATAGTCAAGTATCCCTTGCGGCGCATAGCTTCAAAAAGTTCTCGGTAGTGGCCCTTACGGCTTCTGACCAATGGTGCTAAAATACAGATCTTCTTGCCGGTATAGTTCTGTTGAATCATTTCCAACACTCGCTCTTCTGTGTATTTTACCATCGGCTCACCGGTAGCATAACTATGGGCCTTGCCGGCACGTGCAAAAAGCAATCGCAAGTAGTCGTAGATCTCGGTAGTGGTGCCTACAGTAGAACGTGGATTCTTGTTTGTGGTTTTCTGTTCAATGCTAATAACGGGTGAAAGACCGGTAATCTTATCGACATCAGGCCGTTCCATACCCCCCAGAAAGTTGCGGGCATAGGCCGAGAAAGTCTCAATATAACGACGTTGACCCTCGGCAAAGAGGGTGTCAAAAGCCAATGATGACTTGCCACTGCCACTTAAGCCAGTGATGACAGTGAGCGATTGTCGGGGAATGACGACGTCAATGTTCTTCAGGTTGTGTACACGGGCACCGTAGACACATATTTTTTCGTCCTCTTTACTCATTGCTACCGATAGTTCCTCCTAATGTATATTTCCTGAGTAAGTTCACATCCTTTCGAATATTATACTCTTTACCGTCAGCCCCAGTGGCTTTGACCAGTACAAAGTAAACACCGTCTTTCACATCTTTACCTTTATAAGTGCCGTCCCATCCGCCATCGGGGTCGGTCCAGTCATAAAGTTTCTGTCCCCAACGGTTGAGAATGTAGGCGTGGAATTTCACGATGCTACGGTAGGTCTTAGCTTTGTAAATATTGTTGGGGCTTTCGCCATTAGGCGAGAATGCGTTTGGGAACACCAGTTTACTTTCGGGGATAGTTACAGTGAGCGTAACAGAATCGAGTTCGACATCCTCACCGACAAACTTGGTCTTGAGTACAATATTGAAAGTGCCCGATTCGGCAAATGTGTACTGCGTATCCTCCTCATAACGTACAAATAACTTTTCGTTGCCTCGATTGAGATTCTGCCGGTAGAAGTGCCATTCATAGGAAGGCGTATGTCCGTCCATATCCTCTGGATTAGCTCGAAAAGTAACGTCAAGAGGAGGCTCTCCATCTTCAATGCTGGTAGTCTCAATGTATTGCTGCTCATTACTGTCAAAGTAATAGGCCAATGGATTGACCGTCTGTGACAAGGCTGCCAAAGGCATTAAAGAGGTCATTGAGAGCAGAAATATCACTTTCTTTTTCATTTTCTTGCTGTTTGAAGTGCAAAGATACAAACATTTTTTGTACTTTTGTACGCGAAAATAAAAAAAATGACGATTATGAGGAAAATATTAAGATATTTTGGAGTATTGTTTCTCTTCGTAGCAACCAGCGTGATGGCTCAGCAAGTTACAGTGCCCCATAAAGTCAAGAAGAAGGAAACTATCTATGGAATAGCCCATAGTTATGGCATCACTGAGGAGCAACTGAGACAAGCTAATCCTGGTATGGAGAACTCCGATTATCAGTTGAATAAAGGCAGTATCATTCAGATTCCCGTCATTGTGAATGGCTCTTCAAATAATACAGGAAACAGCCAGTCGGCACAGCATATCCGGCTTGGGGTTATGTTGCCGTTACATCATTTAAACAACGACGGTAAACGTATGGTGGAATATTATCGGGGCGTACTGATGGCTTGTGATACCCTAAAGAAAGAAGGTATCTCCACTGATGTCTATGCTTGGAATTTGCCTGAAGATGGTAATATACAGAATATCCTCAATGATCCCAATGCCAAGAAGTGCGACATTATCATAGGCCCGCTCTATTCCAAATATATGTCGACCCTCTCATCGTTTGTGGAGAGCAACAATATCTTATTGGTTATACCATTTTCTATCCATGCACCGGAAATTTATTTCAATCGCAACATATTTCAGATCTATCAGACACCTAATGACTTGACTGAGTCTGCCGCCCGTCGCTGTGCAGATTGGTTTAAGGATTATCATTTCGTAGTTGTTGATTGTGTCGACTCTACCAGCACCAAAGGCTCGTTTACGGCTACGCTTCGTCGTCAATTGGAAGTAAAGAATCGCCAGTATAGTCTAACCAGTTTGAAGTCAACCGACACAGACTTCGCTAAGGCTTTTGTAAAAAATCAGCCTAATATGGTGGTACTTAATACGGCACGCTCGCCAGAATTGCTGTCGGCTTTGTCGCGCCTCAATACTCTCAGAGCGGCCAATCCTGATGTGAAGATCTCAATGTTCGGTTATACCGAGTGGTTGATGTATGTGCCTCATCAGCAAGAGAATTTTCATAAATACGATGTCTATATCTCTTCCTATTTCTATACCAATCTGCAGACGCCTCAGGCTCAGGCCTTGCAGCAACACTATCTGAATAATTTTCATCAGGATATGATATCGGCGTTGCCTCGTTTTGGTATGGCTGGTTTCGACCATGCCCTGTTTTTCCTACGTGGTTTGCACAAGTATGGCAAGACCTTTGATGGGGCAGCCGGACGTTTCGGCTATCAGCCAGTGCAGAATCCATTGAAGTTTGAGCGCATAGGTAATGGTGGACTACAGAATCGTTCTTATATGTTTATTCACTACAAGCCTGACCACACCATTGAGACTATCAACTATTAATAGTGGAGGAGAGATAAAAACTATGCGGTGCAACATCCTCTTTTACTTCTTTGCTCTCTTGCCTCTGTCTGTGTTTGCACAGGTAGGTGAACACCGCAGTGAATTGGCTGTGGGTGTCTGCGGTGGCTGCATACTCAGTGAAATAGGTTTTACACCAGAGGTCAATCAATATCAGCACTCAGGACTGACGGGCGGTATCACCGTGCGTTACACTTCTGAAAAATATTTCAAGAGCATCTGTGCTATTGTAGCAGAATTGAACTATGCGCAGATAGGCTGGAAGGAAAAGATTCTCGATAGTGACGATCTGCCAGTTATAAACTCTGTAACCGGACAGGCTGAGGCCTATCAGCGCGATATGGCCTATATTCAATTGCCTGTATTAGCCAGGTTGGGGTGGGGGCGTGAGCGTAAAGGAATGCAATTCTTTTTCCAGGCAGGACCACAATTAGGAATGTTTCTCAATGAGCACACCAAAAAGAATTACAATGTAACGGAACGTCCTTTAGGTGTGACGGCTCAGGACACGATGGCTGTTGAGAATAAGTTTGACTTTGGCATCACTGCTGGTCTGGGACTTGAATACTCCCATCCTAAAGTGGGTCACTTCATGCTTGAAGGCCGTTATTATTATGGTTTGGGTGATATCTACGGGAACTCGAAACGTGACTATTTCGCTCGTTCTAATATCCTGAATATCACCATAAAACTGACCTACCTCTTTGATATCACTCGTACTAAAAACTCTAAAATTAAATAATTATGTTCAAGAATCATCCCAAAGGACTGCTCCTTGCAGCCCTCAGCAACATGGGCGAGCGCTTCGGCTACTATATTATGAATGCCGTGCTGGTGCTGTTCCTATGTTCAAAGTTTGGCCTTTCCGATGAGAATGGCACGTTGATCTATTCGTTCTTTTATGCAGGCATCTACATCCTGAGTCTCGTAGGTGGTATCATTGCCGACCGTACGCAGAACTATAAAGGTACGATTATGTCGGGACTGGTCATCATGGCTATGGGTTACGTCATCCTGTCCGTACCTATTTTAGCAACCGGTAACAATATCTCGTGGTTGCTGCCGCTTACCTGCGTAGCCTTATTCCTTATCGCTTTTGGTAACGGTTTATTTAAAGGTAATCTGCAGGCTATTGTCGGACAGATGTATGACAACTTTGAAGCCGAGGCTGCCAAGAAAGGGCCCGAAGCACTGCGTATTGCAAAGGGACAACGTGATTCAGGTTTCCAGATATTCTATGTATTTATTAATGTGGGTGGTCTGATTGCACCTTTCGTGGCTCCATTCTTGCGTGAGTGGTGGCTGAAGCAGAACAACCTGCGCTATGATGCTGGTCTGCCTGCGTTGTGCCATCAATACCTGAAAGAGGGTACGACTATGGCCGGTGATGCAATGAACAACCTCACCGAATTGATAGAAAAGGTAGGCGGCTCAACAATTGACCTGACTTCTTTCTGTACAAACTATCTTGATGTGTTCAACACGGGCATCCACTATTCATTCGTGGCATCGGTGGTGGCCATGCTCATCTCGTTGTTCATCTTTGTGGTTTCGCGTAAGAAGTTCCCCACACCGGGCAAGAAGGAAGCCAAGGCAGTGGAAAACTATACTGAGGAGGAGAAACAATTGATGGCCAAGGAAATCAAACAGCGTATGTACGCCCTCTTTGCTGTATTGGGCATCGCTGTCTTCTTCTGGTTCTCATTCCATCAGAACGGTACATCTATGTCGCTTTTTGCCCGTGACTTCGTAGTGACCGACTCTATCGCACCCGAAATCTGGCAGGCTGTCAATCCTTTCTTTGTCATTGTGCTGACACCTGTCGTCATGTGGCTTTTCAGTATGCTCATCCGTCGCGGCAAAGAGATTTCTACACCGATGAAAATTGCTTATGGTATGGGTATTGCCGGCATTGGATATCTCTTTATTGCCGTCTTTTCGGCCATTCAAGGCTATCCTTCAGCAGAGGAGTTTAAGGCATTGGGCGATACGGTAAAGACTGCAATGAAAGCTGCTCCTTGGGTGCTCATCATCTACTATTTCTTCATGACCGTGGCAGAGTTGTTCATCTCACCGTTAGGATTGGCTTTCGTATCGAAAGTAGCTCCCAAGCACCTACAGGGTCTTTGTCAGGGTTTATGGCTGGGTGCAACGGCTGTGGGTAACCTGCTGTTGTGGATTGGTCCTCTGATGTACAACAAATGGCCCATTTGGGTATGCTGGACGGTGTTCCTTGCCGTATGTTTCATCTCTATGGCTGTGATGCTCGGTATGGTGAAGTGGCTTGAACGTGTCACAAAATAACACCCGGTAAAACCGTAAGTGGAAAATAACGGATGATAGGCGTATGAGGTATTTTCTCTGTTTATCGTTGGTTATTTTCCACTTTTCTTTTGCCAGCGCGCAATTCACTATCGTTGAGTTGAATTGCGAGAATCTGTTCGATACGCGTCATGACTCACTCAAACAGGATCAGGAGTTTCTACCTGATGGCAGTCTCCATTGGACTAAATCGAAATATTGGCGCAAATTGAATGCTATCGGTCAGGAGATTCTTTCCTGCGATGATAAGTGCCCTGAGCTTGTAGCGTTGGTGGAGGTAGAAAACGACTCTGTGCTTTTCGATCTTACTCGGAGATCCTTGCTTCGGAATGCTGGCTATCGCTATACAGTGACTGCATCGCCTGATGTACGCGGCCTTGATGTTGCTATACTCTATCAACCTGAACGCTTCACCCAACTTACCTATTCGGCTATCCGTGTGCCACCTCTCTCAGGGCAGCGCCCAACTCGCGACATATTATATATAAAAGGTGTAGTCGCCACCGGTGATACCCTCCACATCTTCATTGTTCATGCCCCCAGTCGTTATGGTGGTGAAAAACGCACACGGCCTTATCGTATGCAGGTGGCTCGTCTGCTCTGCCAGCAGATTGATTCGCTGGGTCAGCAGGCGCAGGTTATTATAACAGGCGATTTCAATGATTATGCCGAGAGTCCTGCGTTGCAACATCTTTATAAGAGGGGACTTGTCAATGCCACTGCTTCGGCCTGCGGCCGGCATGGTGCTAAAGGTACTTATCGCTATCGGGGGGAATGGCGCTCTATAGATCATCTTCTGGTCACCCCTTCGCTGTCTGATAGAGTTGATTCTGCCTATGTAAACGATGCACCTTTTCTTTTGGAAGAAGATGACAAATATGGTGACTACCGTCCTCGCCGCACTTTTCGCAACTACCGTTATCAGCCTAACGGCTTCAGCGATCATCTGCCATTGGTCGTTCGTTTTCGTGCGAAATAGTTGAGCAGTAATGAAGTACCAATTCCGAAATATTGGCAATAATCCTCGACGTAGTTGCCATATCGTCATTTGAGTTTGATATAAAAACAGCTATTGAGTATTTTATACCATTGGGTAAATGGACATATCCTGCATCATTGATAGCCATAAGGCATCCATCTGATAAAGTAAATCCGGTACCTGTCTTGTGGCCGATGACAGCATTTGTATGTGTTAATGGAGAGGCAAGACGGTCGGTTCCGGTCTCACAACTCTCCATCAGTTGTTTAATACCAAGCGACATACTATCTGTAAACTCATTGTCAAACTTATTTAGTAGTTCAGCCATAGCCAAAGGAGTGGTAGCGTTGTCGTAGCACAAATCATGGTTTTGATACATTTCCGCTTCCGATGAAGTTACGCAGATGCCACTTATTCCTATTGAATCAATATATCTTTGGACATATTGTGCTCCACCTTGGTATTTCAAAATGGTGACTTTATACGATATTACCCTAAAAAAGAGTGGCGCAAGTATAAGGTAAAAAAGAAAAACAGGAGTAGGAGCAATTCAATACAAACTACCAGCAAACGTAATGTTTAACCGTAATCCAACGAGCAAGTCGTTTATCATACTCGCGGGTTATTTTGACTAAAATCTCTTTTGTCTTTTTCATTTGGAAACACATTTTAAAGTAATGCGGAAATGGTTCCTATGTTTAGACCTCCTGTTTTCTTTTACATAAATAAAACAAATACTATGCCAAAAACGATATGAGTAGCACATAAATAGAATGCTATCATATCAGTTATAGGCGCAAAGTTATAAATGTCAGAGGACATAGGAACAGTTCAAAAATCAATGATAAACTTTCTTGTAGAGCGTTTCAAACGCCCATTTACCATCAATCAGTTTGGGATAAGTCCGAACCTTAACCCATTCATATTCGGATTTGTTCTTTGTTTCTATAATCAACACCTCCTTTCTTTGTGAATACTGTGGAAAGAAATTCGGGGTTTTATAGAGATTTGTCCTCTGACTTTATGTCGTCAATCTAATGCGGGTTGACGACATCCTTTTATATATACAAAGAGCGTGCCAAAATATTAGACACTGATTAGTTGGAAAATTACAAAAAGTTTTATACCTTTGCACCCGTCAAGAGTGACAACATAGTAAATTAACGAGAAGAGTGCCTCATTTCTTGTGAAATCGCCAAATCTCACCAAAGGATACACGAGGTACGGTGACAGCCCATATATAACGTGGGCTGCCTATCCGTGCGTGTATTCAGGTGTTTGGCGATACCTACAAGATTGCAAGGATGGCAGCCCACTTTTCTATACATAAACATTGATAGTATAACGTCTCCAATATTAGGGTGCCTGAGGGGAGCAAAAAAAACAAAAATTGCTTATGAAAAGAGTAATGTTAATGCTTATGGCTGTCGTTTTGTTCAGTCTAAGCGCGTGGTGTCAGAAAACGATACCAGTTTTTACAACAACTAACGAGTTGTTTAGTGCCACAGTAACATCAGTAAGCGATGCTAAATCAATCCTAAAAAAACACGGATTAGCAACTGATGAATCGTGTGAGGTTACAACTTCTCAGTATTCTGCTTCTGCAAAAATCCTAAGAAGTGTAACGCATAATGATAACTTCGGCACTGTAGTAGTTGAAGTTACTTATGATAAACGTGAATATGCTTCAAAATTCTATGCAGTTTCCTTCATGATTACCAAAAACTATTCAAATATTTTCAAGGGCTATCTGGGTAAGAATAATTATAAATTCTTAGGTGAGCAGCCTGATTTTCCATGGACAAGATTCTATTCGGGTAAATACTCTTGCGGTGTAACAGATATGCCAGATAACGGATTATCAATTATGTTTGTCCGTTAGAGATAATTAAATCTAATAAAATATCATAAAAAATCACCCCCGATAGTCCTCACGGATTTTCGGGGGGGTGCGTATTCCATAAATTTTTCGTATCTTTGCACAGCAATCTTTTCACCAAAAGAATATGCAACTGTACAATAAATCGTAGTTATTAATTCTAAAACTCCAAATTTATGGAAAATACAAATTACTTACGTTTTATAGTTGCGGAGCATATACTTCGCTTAAATAAGGCTATTGAAAAGGTATATGGCGGTAAAGTCTTAGGTGGCAGGATGTCGGATGAACATGGGCGAATAGTTTATACATCCCAAGATTAACTCATTTCTTTGGCTTTTGTCGTAGGACGTCGGCAATAGCCTTCCCGAAATCCACAGGCCGCCCCATAGGCTTTTTTAATTCCTCAATGGGGCGGTCAAGTATTGCCATATATTCTCTACTCTTTATTTTCTTGCATTTCATCTTCCTACTATTTGCTCTTGGGTTACACGAATGTTTGTATTGGCTATTGCCATATCAAACCTAACTTTATTATGAACGTTGCGGGTATTGTATCGAAAGCAAAACTCATCGAAATACCGCTGCATATACTTACGGCTGATGTGATTGTATATGGCGTTGATAACACGCTTGCAGAAATTACCCCAAAATCCTTCAATGGAGTTTGTATAAGCGTCACCGACAACGTACAGACCTTTGCCGTGGTCAACCATTTTCGTTGTGTAGAGTTTACGGACTAAATCATAACCACACCATTCATCGGTAAAGAGCGTTGCGGTACGTCCTACTGCTTTGAGGATAGGCGGTGTAAGGGAACGAACGGAAGTATCGTTTACAACCTTGCAAATCACCCGTCCGCCACGTTCAAGCATACCGAGTACAGGAACCTTATCTTTGAAACTTCTGCCCTGACTATTCTTGACTTTTTTATTAGCATGACGATTCTTATTCTTGCCACCAACGAAGGTTTCATCCAATTCTACTTCTCCGTCTAACTTTTCCAAATGGATGCGATGGAATGTCCTGCGGATTTTATGCAAAAGGAACCACGAGGTTTTCAGGGTCACGGATATATCCTTGGCTAATTGGGTGGCAGAGATCGCCTTCTTGTGATTGCAGATAAGATAGATAGCCATAAACCATTTACGCAGTGGTAGCTTTGTTCCTTCAAATATCGTACCTACACGCACGTTGAAATTCTTGCCAGTATTCTTACAGCGGTAATAACCATCGCCACGCTTGTACACCTTGGAACTTGCATCATAAGGCGATGCTACTCCATTCTCCCAACGTTTCCTTTCAAGGAAGGCGATGCAAGCTGCCTCCGTTGGAAATGCTTCAAATAAGTCATACAGCGAGTTAAATGCTCCAAAGTTTAATTCGTTCATAAGCCAACCTGTTTGGGGATTGGTATGAATAACTTTGGGAACAGAGCCAAAAACGCCTAAAATCTGTGGAAATTAGGTGGTTTGAGAGAGTAAATAATTGAGGTTTTCTTCGCACGCTATTGTTAGCCTTGTATTGTCCATAAAATCTTATCTTTTACGTCATTATATATAGACGTAATAACTCTATCAGACTTTATGTCACAATTTACTGAAGCACAATAGACAAAATGGCAGACAATGGTAGTTGGCACAGACTTTGCAACATACATGGTAGTGCCATCGGCATTCCGTTTTGCTTAAAATCCGTTTCTCGGATATAACGGCAGTTTTCAACCAATCTTCCTGATGATTAAGATGGCGGAGTTCCTCTCCGTTACCAAGGACGTGAACATTATAAATCAAATCTTATGCGTATGAATGTATTAATAAAAAATGCGACAAACACATCTGGTTTACAGCCACCATTCCCATATGATACATGGTTAGAGTACTGGGAAAGCAAAAAGGGGGAACTTCAAACCAATACATTATATCAGTGTACCACAGGTTGTGGCAATACATGTTATAGAAAAGATTTTGACGGATGCCATGTACAAAAGGTTCATGACATTACAAAAAGGATGTATATTGTTCCTTTGTGTAGTCGATGTAACCACAGAGCGGATTCTTTCTATGTGGATGAGAACCTTTTAGTACCAGCACCTTAATTTGTTGTAAGTTTATTCATACTCCAACCTTGTTGCAGCAAGGTTATGAGTCTCATGAAAGCTACTGTCATTTTGGCACTATGACGGTGGCTTTTTCTTTTTAACTTTGTTAATATAAACGGCTAATAACTGAAAATATTACAACCATTACAAAGTTTAATAGGGTAAACTCATATAAACTCACCTTCAAAATAATATCAGACGCATTATTGTCACTTTGCTGTAATGAATAAGCAAGGAGTTCCCTGATCGAAATCATGACAGTGTCAATAGCCGAATACTTTTCAAGCATCGGGCTATATGTATCATAAAGTAAGTCAGAACTGGTAACTCTGCACTTGGAATTAAGGTTATATCCGTTTAGTATAGCATACTCTCTCAATGATAGGGCTATTGGAAATTTGTAAACACTTAGCATTGGAAATGTGTCACATTGATTAATCCCGATGGTATCCTCATCATTAATGATAACTGCTATTCCTATTTTGGCCTCTTTACCTTTCACAAGTTCATTCAATTCATTCTGCAACGCTTGTAGTTTCCTGCTACAATTATTTTTATGTGCCAAACATGAGGCAGTAATAACCAATATAATAATAAACGACAATTCGTATGCTATGTTATAACTATATCTTTTCATGTCTTCAAAGTTAATCTTATTTTTTTATT
>CAMWKM010000026.1 GCA_947174835.1 uncultured Prevotella sp. | reverse complement strand
AGGGCACATCGCCGTTTGAAGCCTCCAAAGGCACCGTTTGAAGCCTGCAAACCATCCGTTTGGAGCCTCCAAACACTCGGAAATCAGCATTGATGCGCAACTGCTGCCGAGTTGTTCCTGCCGTATCTATTGCATCAAATTCAACAAACGATGTTCGCCAATGTCCGCCAATGTCCGCCAATGTTCGCCAATGTCTGCCAATAACTGACAACGCCTTTTCGGAATGTTGTATCTTTGCACCGTCAAACAACACGTAACAAAAATGCAGATGAATCAGAGATTGAAGGTTGGCCGTTTCCTTAACGGCTCAGAAGGGATAGCCGATGGCGAGGTGCAGGGTGTTCATGTCCTTGAAGCGGGATATGTTGAAATAGCCGCTTTTCCCGGTGTCGTAGGGCAGGTGGAGTCCGATGCCCCAGTCGACACGCACCACGAGGAAGTCGAGATCGTAGCGCAGTCCGATGCCCGTGCCCAGTGCCGTCTCCTTGAACAGGTTGGACAGCTTGAACTTGTTGTTGCCAAAATCATATTCTCCATATTCCACGATGTTGTCTTCTTCATCGTAGATGCCGTCGTTGAAGACGTACTGGGTCGTGTTCCACACGTTGCCGGCATCGAGGAAGACAGCCCCGTAGAGACTGCCGAAGAGTTGGCGGCGATACTCCAGGTTCATCACCAGCTTCGAGTCACCGTTCTGCATGACATAGGCAAACTGATGGCTGAAGGGCCAGCCTGTGGTGTTGAAGGCACCGGGGCCGATGCCGCGCACGGGGAAGGCACGGATGCTGTTGGCACCGCCCGCGTAGAACAGTTCGCTGAATGGGGCTTCACGGCTGTTGCCATAGCACCACATGACTCCGGCATTGACGTGTCCCACCAGTTGCGACTTCGTGTCGAGCGTCCACGTCTTGGTCAGGTCGGTCTCCAACTTGATGAACTGCGAGTAGGGATTCTTGAACAGCGTTTTCTCCTTCTGCTTCCACCCGTGCCCCTGTATCACCACATCGTAGAGTGCGGTCAGGTTGCCTGCCTCCTCGACGGTGGTTTCCCATCTGATGGGATTCCGCGTCTTGACTGGCGACGAATAGGTGTAGGTATAGCGCATCTTGGGGATGAAATAGTCCATCATGGAGATGGCCATGTAGGGATTCCTTGACACCAAGTCCTCAAATTCTGCGGTGCTTGAGTTCATGAACTGGTATTTCAGCGTGAGGGGCGACAGTTCGTGACGAGACCGTTCGGAGGGCTGCCAGCGGTAGGTCCACTCACCGCTCACGATGTGCATCTTGTAGTAGTCGGGGCGATTGATGATGTCGGTCGATACCTTTGCGATGGTGGCCGGGGTAGCATAGAAATTTTGGCGACGTCTGATGCGGCCATCCTTGGTGCGCTTGGCCCTGCTACTGACGAAGGGAGCGAGGATGCGGGGAAACTCAATAGAGGCGTCGGCACCATATTGGTAGGTGTTCATGTTGGACGTGCTGCTGCTGGTCTGCCATTCGTAGGAACCGTGTATGTTGACATCCAGCTTCTCGCCCCCCCGGAAAGCGTTGCGGCGGGTGATGCCCAGTCTTAGCTCCGGCCCCATGCGCCCGATGGTGCGGTTGACGACATTGGTCTCCACATAGAAGTCGTAGGGCTTGTCGAAGACGCAGTTCAGGGTGAGGTCGAGCGTGTCGTGGTCGCGCGGTGTGAAGGAGAGGTCGACCGAACTGAACACTCCGTTGGCATTGATCTTCTGTACCGACTGTGTGTAGTCGTTATAATGGAACAGCTGTCGGGGTCTCAGCTTCAGGTCTCTCAGGATGACGCGTGGACGGATGGGAGGATTTTTCTTGCCTCCACCATAGATGACCTTCAGGATGCGTCGGTTCAGGCTGTCGGTCATGGCCTCACGATAGGAGTGGCGCAGTTGCATCCTGATGTTGCCCACATACCAAGGGTGCAGGGCCTCCTCGGGCAGCGAGTCGGCCAGTTGTAGACGCAGGTTGGCTCTGTTCTGCACGGCAAAGGTATCGGCCAGATAGGTGGCATAGCCCGGCAGGTAATAGTAATAGCCGTTGTTGCGAAACAGTTGGCTGATGCGCTGGCGTTCGGCATCGAGCGTGCTCACGGCAAAAGGTTTACCCTTGCCTACATGGGCCTCGACCAGAGTCGAGTCGATGAGGGCCTTCATGGCCTGTGGGAAGTTGACGTAGGTCATGGTGTCGATGGTGAACAGCGTATCCATCGTGACCGTGTAGCCGATCTTCATCTTCTTCGGGTTCTTTTGGGGAACCTCCTGATAGGTCACGCTGCCGTGCATATAGCCGTTCTTGCGCAGCACCGATTGTGCCACCGAGGCACGCAGCTTGGGGTTTACCTGGCTCATCAGCACAGGCGGCTTGCCGAAAGAGTGGTTCAGCCATTTCTTAAACCTGCCGCTGGATCCGTAGGCATAGTTCCAGATCCACAGGCCATAGGGGAAGGGTGTGCGATAGTAGGACGAGCCGAAGAGGGCACCGTTGGGCTGGGTGGCCAGGGCGGCTTCAATCTCCTCCTGCGTCTCAATGAAGTGATTGCTCTTTTCGTAGCCCTGATACTCAATCTCTGTCAGTCCGGTGAACAGACGATCGTCCTCGGGTATGTTCTTGGTTGTCGAACAAGCCGATAGCAGCAGGGCTATGCCGCTCAATAAAAACAGGTATGTTGGTCGATGGGTCGTCATGGTTTGGGGGTGGTTTGCAGGGAGTCTGTCCTGACGGGTCTGTCAGGAAGAGGCCTGGATGTATTGTTGAGGCTCGAACTGCCGGAAGTCTCGCTAAAGCGGAAGATGTCTCGCAGCGTGTCGAGCTTACGCTTCCAGAGATAGCCGCCGCCGTATTCGCTGGTGTAGCCCTCCAGCCAGTCGTAGACATTCTGGTTGTAGAACAGTTTGACATACTGGTTGGAGGTGGGGCTGAGGCGATACTCCATCGACACATTGTCGAAGAACGACTGCTTCTGGCCCTGCATCTCGGTGCCCGACGATACCTTGCCACCGATCTGCACCTTGAGGCGGTTGTTCCAGAAACGCTTGGCAAACTTGAACGAATAGTCGGTGTGCATGGAACCGGAGGCATCGGTGGTGTTGTCAAGGTTCACGCTCAGGTCGACGGTCTTCAGGGCATTGCCCGTGATGTTGTTGATCTCTTTCTCTAAGAAGTTGCTGAGGGCAGCGTTCATTGAGAAGCCACTGGTGTTGCCGTCGGCCAGATACATGCCGGTGGTCAGCATCGTAACGGCCAACTTGCTGCGCTGCTCTGCCGACATGGCATTGAGCTCGCTGGTGACGCTCATGTCGTTGGGAGCCTTGATGATGAACTCTATGCCCATGTCGCTTAGGGGTTTGGTGATGACCACACCGCAATCGAAAGCCACCGTGCGGGTCTGCATACCTTCTTCACCCACGCTGGCATTGTTGCGTTCCGTGGCGGTGATATTGAGTGTCGGGTTCGTGGCATCGCCGGTGAACTCCACATAGCTGCCTTCCTGAATGGTGAAGGTCTTCAGCGGGATGACGGGCAGCGAGTATTTCATCTCGCCGCTGTTCAGTGTGTAGCGTCCTGTCAGCCGCAGGTTGTCGGTGTTGTTGTAGATCAGTCGCAGGTCGCCACCGCCCATCAGATCTACATAGTTCGACTCATCGGCATTGAGGCCGCATTTCACATGGGCGGTCTGGTCGATGCCGATCATGAGGATCATATCGAATCCCTGAGGTGCAGGCTTCTGCACAACAGCGGTAGTCGTCGTGTCGTTGAAGTCGGCAAACTTCACCAGTTCGTCGAGTTGGTTGTCGGTGGAGAGGGGAGAGTCTAATAATAGATAGGTGAGATCGGTGGTACCTAATACGTCGAGCTTGCCTCTCATCTGCAACCGGCTCAGTGGGCCGCGCATCGTGGAATAGAAGTTTACGTAGGCTTTGCCGTAGGCTACCGACTTGGCTGTGCGCTTGGCGTTGATGAGCATCAGGTTTGTGGCCCTCATCCTGATATCCATCGTCATGTTGGACAGATCGTGGAAGTCGATGTTGCCCATGATGTTAAATGGTGCATCGTTGTTGTTGCCATACATGGTGAAGTTCTCCAGAAGGAGCTTCGACTGTTGGATGCGTATGGGATCGTCGTCGAAACGCAGGCGAATGCCGTAGGGCTGGCTGACCAGAAAAGCGGAGTCGATGAGGAGTTCACCGTTTACGTCGGGGCTGCTTAGCGAGCCTACCACTGAGAGATCGCCCTCGACATAACCCTCCAGACCAATGATCTGGTCGGGGATGAAACCGTTCAGCAGATTCAGCGGTGTGCGCATCAGCGTTAGTTGACCGTCCAGGTGTTCGTGCCCATTGGTTGCCTTCTTGTTGCGGTAATCGCCTTGGAACATTGCTATCTCGCGCCCATTCTGCGACACGATGCCATCGACAGCGTGGGTATCGTCTTCACGTTGCATATAGACGAACTCTGTCTGAAGTGTGCCCATCGGATTGCCCTCGTAGGTCATGTCGGTAATACCCATGTCAGAAGATACCGATATCTGCTTCTTTTCGTCCATCGTCAGGTGGTAGTCACCCTCCAATATGCCTGTGATATGGGGCACGTAGGGCACTGAAGCCGTCAGCCGTTTCAGATCCAAGTGCTTGAGACTGACCGTCAGGTCCTGCAACAGCGTGGAGTCTTGATCCTCAGAGTAGACCCTGACACCTGTGCCGTCACCGGCCAGCATGTTGACTTTGGCCTGCAAGCGCAGGTTGTTCTGTAGGAACAGGTAGTTGTCTTCGTTTAGGGTGAAGGTTTGATAGCCGATGATGGGCTGTTTGGGCAGCAGATGGAAGCGTATGCCGCCTGCTTCCATCTCGGCTTTTGCCCCTAATTGCAGGGCCAGTTCATTGTTGCTGTCGAAGAAGCGGATGCCTGCGCTGGCACCATGCTCCTGTAGCAGACCATTGGAGAGGGCTTTGAATACGAACTGCGGGTTTCGGCGGTTGTTGGCTACACGGGCATTGAAGGTCAGTCCGCGATTAGGCTTGTCAACCAACGACACCAAGATAGTGTCTATGCGTGTAGAGTCGGCATTGAGGCCGAGTATGTTGATGTTGCCGTTCAGACCGCCCTGCGGTGATGTGGTTAGATTGACAAGCAAATCCTTGAAGTCGGTGTTCATGGTTGCCTTCAGCATATTGGCCATCGGGTTGCCCTGTTGACTGCTCACATAGAGACGGAGCGTAGGTAGTAGTCGCTTCAGGGATGCCTGGTCGATCACACGGCGTTCCCGCTGTGAGGCGATGGTATCGCTGAGGGTGGTCAGTTGTGAGATGAGCTTCTCATAGTGGCCGCTGGCATCGAACTTCACGATGAGCGTGCCGCTCTGTGCCCTTACATAAGTGGTGTCGGGAGTGCTGTTCAGTAGCAGGCCCACTTTCTCCGGATGGTAGGTGCGCACCGAGTCTCTCAGGTAGATGTTGGACAGCAGTCCGCTCAGACGATGGGTGTCGCTCAGGTTGGTGCTCATCTCGAAGTCACCGTTCATGCCGATGGTCAGTGGAGCCTTTGTCACGCCCAGTGCGTAGAGGTCCAGTTTCTGGATGTTAAGATTTGAGTGGTGGATGGTTAGGGTGGGGCGCTGCAACGTGGCATCGATGGTGGCATCGCCATCCATCAAGGTGTTGCAGGCCGTCAGGTCGGTCATCAGGTGCCCTTTTTTCAGGTAGGCCTGCAGGGCGATGTTGTCCAGATTCAGCGAATCATAGCCTAAGTGGCTGACGTTGCCTTGAATATCGAAGCGGGTTGCCGGTGAGAACAAGTCGGTGCCTGCACCTTGGGCTGTCAGCGTTGCACTCATTGTGTTCAGCTTTGAGTCGGGCAGGAAAAGGTGCATATCCATGCGGTCTATCGTCAGGTCGGCATTATAGGTGGTGGTGGCTTGATTGAACGAGCCTTTTATCTGTGTCGTGCCGTCGCCATGCCGGGCTGTGATATTACCGGTGAAATACTGATCTTCGGCTGTGAAGTGTCCTTGCATCCTCAGACCGTTGGGAATGGCGAACGACGATTTGCCGCCCATCAGTACTGTCTGTAGTGCCTGTGTGTCGTAGGTGTTGATGCTTACTGCCAGTTGTGCCTTCAGGTTCTTCATGTCGGTCAGGTCCTCGGCCATGCCTTCACCTTCAATTTCAAAGACAGTGGGCCACGATAGTTGCCGTAGATTGAACGTGGCATGGCGGGTGTTGCCGCTGACACTGCCGTTCAGTGCTAATGGCCATTCTGGCAGCAGGCTGGTATTGATGTCGGTGAAGTGTTCTATGTCATGCTTGCTCACGCTGACATTCAGGTCAATGTCCATCTGTCCGGGGGCGATGGAGTCGGCCACCGTGAAGTCTGCATAGGCTTTGCTGGTCAGTGTGGAGTAGGGAGTTCTTAGCAGTAAATGGGGGAGGGTGATGCTGTGGTCGTCAATGTTTACGTCGCCCTTCAGTTCGGTGATATGCAGTCCGCTCACATCGTGCATCGCTGCACGGGCAATCTTCATTTTAATGATGGGATCCTGATAGAGGAAAGAGTCGACGGCCCAATCAATGCCACTCACGTCAAGATGGCTGTAGTCCAGCATGGTGGGATGATTCATGTCGCGGCTATAAGGCTCGAATGGCAGATCGAAGACCAATCGGCCTTCTTGCCAGATGGTATGTGCAATCTGGTAGGTAGAATGAAGCAGGTCGATGTCGCCGCCTGCCGCTTGTAGCAGACCGGCATCAACACCGATGAGCATGGAGTCGCCCGGCAGATGGACTGCCACTTTCGAATGTTCGACAGCAATCTGGTCGAAGGTGATGCGCCAGGGAGTCGGTTCCGTTTCAGTGGTGTCGACTTGTGCTGTATCACTCAGCAGTATCGTCACATTTGCATTGCTTAGCGTGGCACCGCTCAGGTCTACCAGTCCTTCTCTCAATTGGATTTTTCCGGGATCCAGTTTCAGGCGTCCCACAGTGCCGTTGACCTGAACGTCGCTGATCATGCTAAGTGTGTTCAGACGGGCATCCTCTATTTCCAGTTTCTTGACGGCCACCTCACCTGTCAATAGAGGCAGCAGACCGATGTCAATGGTTGCCTTGCGGACATTGGCTATGGTGTCGCCTTCTTGGGTGACCAGTACACCTTCGGTACTCAGGTCAAGGGGAAAACGCAGACTGATATGCTCCACACTGATGTTGAGCCCGGTGGCTTCGGAGGCCATTGAGGCTGCTTGTGCTACCAACCATCGCTGCACAGGGGGCACATAAATCAACAGAGGTGAGGCGCACAATATTGCCAGTGCTCCTACTATCCACCATAAAAAGTGTCGCGCTTTCGTTTTCACGGGGTCAAAGGTACGACTATTCGAGCAAAAAAACAAATTTATTTGTCTATAAATTCATGGGGATTTTGTACCTTTGCAGCCATCAAAGCGACAGATCTTTTATGGAATATATGTCAAAAGAGGGCTACGACAAACTTGTAGCAGAACTGAATCAGATGGTGAACGTGGAACTTCCTCAGGTGAGGGATGCCATTGCTGAGGCTCGCGACAAGGGGGATCTCAGTGAGAATTTTGAATATCACGCAGCCAAACGTGAGCAGGGGCGGCTGCTGAGCCGGATCCGCTTCAAGCAGCGTGTGCTTGAGAATGCCCGGGTTCTGGACACCACGCGAATCAATACCGGGAGCGTACAATTGCTCAGCAAGGTGGAAATGACCAATATGGCTAACGACAACCGAATGACCTACACGATAGCCAGTCCGCATGAAGCTGATCTCCGTGCAGGAAAAATATCAATAAAGTCACCCATTGCTGAGGCTTTGTTAGGGAAAAAGGTGGGCGATGTCGTGGAAGTTCGTGTGCCTGCAGGCTTGTTGAAACTCCGCATCGAGAGCATTTGCTTAGGGGGCTAAGGCCGCCCAAAGCGGATCGTTGGGCAGAGGGGCCTCGGCTGCAATGGTCTCGTGGCTGACAGGATGGACAAATTCTATGTGACGGGCCAGTAGTGAAATGCTGCCATCAGGGTTGGAACGGCGGGCACCATATTTCAGATCACCGCGAATGGTGTGGCCGATGGCCGATAGTTGGCAACGTATTTGATGGTGTCGACCGGTGAGCAGTTCTATTTCCAACAGGTCGTAGTGTTCACCATGACTGATGATGCGATAGCGCAGCACGGCACGTTTCGAGCCTGTCACCTCGTGATCATGGGCGTATGCCTTGTTCTGCCGTTCGTTGCGGGTCAGCCAGTGGGTCAATTCGTGCCAGTCGCCGATAGTCTCTTCTCCTGTCTTTCGCTCCACGATAGCCCAGTAGGTCTTGTGGACCTGCGACCTTTCAGCGAACATTTTATTGAGGCGGGTGAGGGCCTTCGATGTACGGGCGAAGACAACCAACCCACTGACAGGGCGATCCAGACGATGTACCACACCGAGGAAAACGGCTCCCGGCTTGCAGTATTTCTCTTTGATATAGTCTTTTACCAAATCAGAGAGGGGACGATCGCCAGTCTTGTCGCCCTGTACGATCTCCCCGCTCTGTTTGTTGACAATAATAATATGGTTGTCCTCGTAGATGACTTCCATAATAGGTGAATGATTCACTTCTGTATAATATCCTACATATTCATGCCGCCATCGACCTGAATGACCTGACCACTGATGTAGCTGGACATATCGGAGGCGAGGAACGTAGCGCAGTTGGCAATGTCTTCAACAGTGCCGCCACGGCGAAGGGGTATCTTGTTGCACCACTCCTTGCGCACCTCATCGGGCAGGGCCTGTGTCATGGCTGTGTCGATGAAGCCGGGGGCGATGGCGTTGGCACGGATGCCCTTCGGACCCATCTCCTGTCCGACGCTCTTGGCCAGGGCGATGAGGCCGGCTTTTGAAGCGGCATAGTTGGCCTGACCGGCATTGCCGTGAACACCTACGACTGAGGCCATGTTGATGATGCTGCCGCCACGCTGACGCATCATGACAGGTACACAGGCGTGGATGAAGTTGAAAGCCGACTTGAGGTTGACGGCGATGACGGCATCCCACTGCTGCTCAGTCATGCGCAACATCAGGCCGTCCTTGGTGATACCCGCGTTGTTGACTAAGATGTCGATGCTTCCAAACTCTTCCTTTACGGCTTGCACCACTTCCTCTGTCTGAGCGAAGTCGGCAGCGTTGGAGGCATAGCTCTTGGCCTTGACGCCCAGGGCTGCAATTTCCTGTTCGGTTTCCTCGTTGACCTGCAGGTCAGTGAATGCGATGTTTGCGCCTTCTGCGGCGAACTTCAGTGCGATAGCCTTTCCGATACCGCGTGCTGCTCCGGTAATCAGTGCAGTCTTTCCTTGTAGTAATCCCATACTAAATTAAAATATATAACGATTTGTTTTAATGTTTTACCTTTCCTAAGGCACTATAGACAAGTTTGGCTACCTGTGGCTTGGTGTCCTCTTCTCTCATGCCATGAGCTATGCGGCCATAGATGTAAGGCACTTCGAGACCTTTGATACAGTAGTGCGTAATGTCGGCTACGAGGTTCACGTTCTCAATGTCGAACTCACCGCTTTCCTTGCCTTCGGCAAATACCTTGCGGAAAAGTTCTACCTCAGCAAGGTCGAAGTGTTTGCGTACCTTCTCTACCATCCAGATGTTACGGAAGAACTCGGCACGCAAGTTGCCATTGCGCACCACCGTTTCGCGAATCATACTCAAGTGAGTGTAGATGAGTTCAATGACCTTGTCCTGCGGACTGATCTTGCGGGCGGCCACCTCGTCAAGTTTCTCGCTGAGACGCTCCAGTTCAGTCTCAATGACAGCATAGTAGATGTCTTCCTTAGATTTAAAATAGGTGTAGAGCGTACGCCGGCCTTTGCCCGATGCTTGCGCAATGTCATTCATAGTCGTATTTTCCAGACCGTTCTTGGCGAACAGTTGTCTGGCTACGTCTACGAGAAGTTGTCTTGTCTTTGATATGGACATTGTTTCTGCTGTTTATGATATTGCACATCCCTGTTTGTGTGTGCAAAAGTAATATTTTTATTTGATATGGCCAAGCTTTTTTCGGGAAAAAGTGGATAAAAGAAAAAAAGATATATAAAAATTTGCGTAATTCAAAAAATAGTCGTACCTTTGCACCCACTTAAGAAATAACATCGCGGAGTGGAGCAGTTGGTAGCTCGCCAGGCTCATAACCTGGAGGTCGCACGTTCGAATCCTGCCTCCGCAACACAATGAAGCCCGAATATCTCGGGCTTTTCTTTTTATTTCTCCATAGAGATATTCAATGATTTCCTTCTCGGTTTGTTTCGTTTAGAACTGCTCTAGCAGTTGGATGCGGCGGGCTGTGCTGGGGTGGGTGCTGAATAGTGAGTTGATGTGTTCCATGAGTCCCTTGGTCATTTCTTGGGGATGGATGATATACATCTGGGCAATATCCTCGCGTCCCACATTGCCCAGCCCTGGAGTGGCGGAGATCTTGCGCAGGGCTGAAGCCAGCGCCAGCGGGTTGCCGCACAACTCGGCTCCTCCGGCATCAGCCATATATTCGCGTTTGCGGGAGATGGCGAAGCGTGTCAGCAGGGTGAAGAAGTAGGCAATGGCAGCACAGATGAGGCCGATGAACAGCACCACGATGATGGTCGCACCACCATTCTTCTCGTTGTTGTTCCTGCGGCTCCTGCCACCTCCATAGATGAAAGAGTTCCACAGGATACGGGCCACCAGTGATGTGACGGTGGAGATAATGCCCACGAAGATGATGCTGGTGATGAGCAGACGAGTGTCGTGGTTGCGGATATGGGTCAGTTCATGTCCAATTACGCCTGCCAGTTCGTCATCGTTCAGCCGGTTCATCAGTCCTGTGGTGACTGTCACTGTATATGATTTCTCGTCAATGCCACTGGCAAAGGCATTCAGTTGCGGGTCATCGATGATGTTGACCTGAGGCATGGGCATACCGCATGACATCGTCAGATTCTCCACAATATTATAGATGCGGGGATTGTCGCGGCGGCTGATGGGACGGGCTCCCGTGGCACGGCGGATCATAGAGGCGTTTGAGAAATAGGCAATGACGAACCAAATGCCTACGCCACCCACTATCCAGGGCAGTGTCATCATGAACTCGTGGTTCACCATGCTTAGGCTTATGCCGTAGGTGAGATTGCCGTAATCATCGTAGTAGGAACCTTCAACGCTGTGGATGAGGTATAGGAATACCCATACCATTGCCAGCAGAATGGTGGGGAAACCCAGCAGCAACAATATGCTGAGCGTGTTGTTGCGCTGGATCTGGGTCTGTATTCCTACATATTTCACGTCGACTTAGAATTTGATTTCGGGTGCCTTCTCGTAGTTGGCACGCTCTTCGGTAGGCACTTCGAACATCATTTCGCGCTTGAAACCGAATGCACCGGCCAGTATATTGGCAGGAAAGGTCTCCACGGCATTGTTCAACTCGCGGGTAGTTGTGTTGAAGTAGCGGCGGACGGCTGACAGTTTGTTCTCGACATCCGATACTTCCTGTTGCAACTGCAGGAAGTTTTGGTTGGCTTTCAGGTCGGGATAGGCCTCCAACGAGACGCGCAGTCCGGCCAAAGCACTCGACAATCGGTTCTCGGCCTGAATCTTGGCATCGATGCCGTTGGCCTGTATGGCAGCTGTACGGGCTTCGGTCACACGGGTGAGCACTTCTTTTTCGTGTTCGGCATAGCCTTTGGCGGTGGCCACCAACTGGGGAATCAGGTCGTGGCGCTGCTTCAGTTGCACGTCAATGTTGGCAAAGGCGTTCTCGCGGTTGTTGCGCAATTTGACCAGACGGTTGTACACGCTAATAGCCCAAAGGGCGATGATAATGATGATGCCGATCAGGGCGATGGCGACAATAAATAATTTTCCCATATTCGAATGTGTTATAAATTGAATACTGTTTTATTCGCTTCGCCTACAAAGGTAATACCAAAATAGCGAATGTCAGAACTATTTTAAGTTTTTTTAGACTATTAATAAGAAATCCGGTCGGCAGGTTTGAGACCTGACAACCGGATTTTTATAAAATTCATAAGTTTGCATGAATTCTACTTCATACGATGCAACACCTTCTTGTAGTAGCGGTTGGTGGCACGCACACTGTAGCGTGGTCCTCCGTTCCACGAACGTATAGCCTTCTCGACGTTGTTCGCTGGGTTGTGTTGCGATTGAATCAGAAGGAACATCTCTTTCGACTTAGCCACGCTAAAACGGTCGGCTAAAGTGTACCGCAGATTGCTGCCGCGTCCTTCCAGAATGTTGTTGCACTCCTTCACCAGAATCGGGGTGATCTGCATGGCGCCTGCTTGGTTTCCGCAAACGGCGCGAGCATTTCCTTCGCTCTCTACTAGAATGATGGCCTCCATCACGGCAGACCAATCAAACGTCTCTGAACTTTCAGTTCTTGTGGCAGCCCCAGCACTGAGGGGCATCAGGATTAGAATTGACAAGTTCAGACATACTTGCTTCACTAATCTTTTCATATACTCTATTTAAAGGGGCTTTGCCAAGGCCCTCGGTCTATGCTTTCTTGCGTACCACCCGTCACGGGCAACGCAGTGATTTGTCTCAAATCGGGTGCAAAGGTATTGGAAAAGAATTAGTTGGACAAATATTTTGGGATTTTTATGTTAATTGTGTGCGCACACTTGCCTTAAGTCAATTCTACTCTAAGTCAACTACAGTGATTCCGGCTCCTCCAAATTGTACGTGCTCATCGCGATATGATGTCACATTTGGCACCGTATGCAGATACTGGCGGATGAGTTGTCGCAGGATGCCTGAACCGGTGCCGTGCAAGATGCGGACGCGCGACATGCCCACCAGAATAGCATCGTCGATGAAGTAGGTGACTGCGTTGATGGCTTCGTCGCCTCGCATACCTCGCACGTCGAGGTCTTGACGGAAGTTTAGTTTGCGTGTGTCGATGGCCTGGCGGGTTTCGTTCGACAGATTGCCACGAATACCCACGATCTTGACGTTGCGCTCCTCGGCCTTGCTGGCCTCGCTCTTGGTGGGTTTAGCAGCTTCGAGACGCTCCAGTCGCATCTTGGTGCGCATACCTCCGAAAATGACGGTGGCCATCTTGCCGTCGATGCTCTCCACCTCACCGATAGAGGTCAGGCCCTTTATGCGAACGGTAGCACCCACGATGATGGGGCTGGTCGTATCGGTTGTGTTTGCTGTGCTAACCTGATTGGCGGGAGTGGATGGGGTGGGATTACTTGCTTTTTCTGCGCGACGCTTCTCCTTACGCTCTTTGCGTTCTTGTATTTGGCGGATCTTACGCTCAATAGCCTCGTCGGTAGCGCGGGTGTCAATGTTGTTCACCTCTTGTTTGAAAGTCTCCAGTTCCTCGCGGATGCGACGGGTGGCCTCCTTCTCTGCCTGTTGCTCGCGAATCTCGCGGATAGCGTTCTCTATCTTTCGGTTGCTCTCGCGCAACAGTTCTTCGGCCTGCTCCTTGGCACGGCGGATGATGGCTTTGCGCTCCTGCTCAATCTCTTCGATGTTGTTCTCGTATTGGGCGATACGGCCTTCCAGCGATTTCTCGTGTTGGTGGATGGTTTGACGTTTGCCTTCCCAATAGCGTTTGTCGCGTACAATGTCTTGCAGATACTTGTCGCTCTGGATATATTCCGAGCCCACGATGTTGCTGGCATCCTGAATGACCTCCTCAGACAGACCGGTCTTGCGGGCAATCTCGATGGCAAATGACGAGCCGGGCTGGCCGATACTCAGTTGGAACAGGGCCTTCATCTCGTGGCGGTCGTAGAGCATGGCACCGTTGACCACCCCCTCGTGGTCATCGGCAAAATGCTTCAGGTTCTGGTAGTGAGTGGTAATCACACCGAAAGTTTGTTTCTTCCAGAACTGCTTCAACACGGCTTCGGCAATGGCACCGCCAATCATTGGTTCTGTACCGCTACCAAATTCATCTATTAATAATAATGTACGAGAATTAGCCTGTCGCATCATTTGCTTCATGTTCATCAGGTGCGACGAGTAGGTCGACAGGTCGTCATCAATGCTTTGTTCGTCACCTATGTCAATCATGATGTTTTGGAAGGTGCCGCAGGTAGAGCGATCACCGACAGGCACCGACAGGCCACACTGCAACATATACTGTAACAGTCCGACGGTCTTCAGGCATACTGACTTGCCACCGGCATTGGGGCCAGAGATGATGAGCAGGCGGGTCAGCATGATGTCAAGCGGTACTACCTGTTTGCCCTGCTTTTCCAGCGAGAGTGCCAACAGGGGATGGACAGCGTGGATCCAGTCAATGTGTGGTCTGTTCTCCACTTTAGGCTCAAAGGCTTTCATCAGTTTGGCCAGTTCGGCCTTTGCCCGTATCAGATCAATGGTGGCCAAAAACTGATAAGAGTCAAGTATTTCTTTTACGTGGGGACGCACTTCATCGGAGAAGACCGTCAAGATACGAATCACCTCGCGTCGTTCCTCTGCTTCCAGTTCACGGATGCGGTTGTTGGCTTCCACCACTTCAGCGGGTTCGATGAATACCGTTTTGCCTGTGGCAGACTCATCGTGCACAATGCCGTTGATCCTGCGTTTCAGGCTTGGTGCCACAGGAATCATCAGTCGACCGTCGCGCAGCGTCGGGGCGGCATCTTTGTCCACCAGACCTTCGCGCTGGGCCGAATGTAGAATGGAGTATAGGGTGCGGGAGATGCTCCCCTCAGTCTTTTGCAGATCATGTCGGATGCCGGCCAGTGTCATTGATGCTCCATCCTTCATCTTGCCATATTTATCGAGTATCGAGTCAATGCGACGAATCATGGCGGGGAAGGTCATTACGTCTTCCGTCAGTCGGTGAAGAGCAGGGTAGGGGAAGTGTTCTCCGTCGTCGCTGCGGTTCAGGTAGGTCACAATCTTACTGATAGTCTCCAGCGAACGACGCAGGTCGAATACCTCCTGTTCCTCGAAATGAGTACCGCTCAGTCGGATGCGGGCCACGGCTTCTCTTACGTCAAAGAAGAACTGCAACGGAAAATCGTCTGAGGTTTCGGTCAGTCGACGGAACTCACGTATCTGTTCCAGCCATTCGTTCACCTCCTCGCAGTTGTTTGAGAAAGCAATCTCGTCCACCTTTTCGCGGCCCAGTGAGCTTAGGCAGCGTTCGCGCAGCAGTGTCCTGACTTCGTCAAACCCGACTTTGTGTTCGTAGTTTTTAGGATAAATCATGGTGCAAAATTAATCATTTTGTGTCTATTGGGCAAAAAAGTTAGGCAAAAATTTGCAGGATTCAAAAAATACCCGTACCTTTGCAACCGCTTTCGAGCACTGGAGAGATGGTAGAGTGGTCGATTACAGCGGTCTTGAAAACCGCCGTGCTGAGAGGCACCGGGGGTTCGAATCCCTCTCTCTCCGCAGAAGATTAGAAACCTGCTGAAAAGCAGGTTTCTTTCTTTTGGCAAAAAATAAGCCTTTCTGCAACTTTCTATAACAGGAACTATTTGCCTCTGTTAGACCTATTAGGCCAACTTTTACGAAATCGCAAAGCTCTCTCGATATAGATTAGGACAGTAGGACTCTCAATCTATCACAAACTCTTCAGAGTGATAATTGCTGTAATAGCGTCCTGATATAGCTGTAAATTTAAGGATACAATAATCAGGGTCAGTCACACCTTCTGAATAGTATCTTGTATCGCCCTCCCGCCAGATCATTGCTTTGCTTTCTGCATCGGTCAAGACTTCCATCGTACCACGAAGCATAACTCCTCTGAAAAAGCGGCTATCGCAGAAATAGATACACGCTTTATTCTCTGTTAGATATTGGTGTACTCGCATGGAAGATGTATTTGTAGTAAAGTAGAAAATCTTGATTCCTTCTCTACTCCTTGGTTGAAGCATGGCTTTGATATTGGGATATCCCTGTTCGTCAACAGATCCTATAAAAGCGAGTTTCGCCTTGTCAGCCAAGTTGCCGATAGTTTGTTCTGGATTTTTCATAACTATTGTTCTCATTTTTACTTTGATTCTCGTATGTCAAAGAGAGTGGTCAGTCTCTGAGGTTCTACCGTAATATTTTCAGTTGTGCCAAAATACGTTGCTAAAACATACATTGACAACTTTTCCTTGTTCAGGGATTCTGGGGTGTTTGAGATAGACAACTTTAATACCGGATCATTCGGATATTTTGACCCCCATGATATTCTTGTCACCTCGCTTTCAAGAGTAGAGTTCGAACTCCAAGTGTCGGCTCCACCGCCTAATGTGAGTTCAATTGTAGAAGCAGTCCCTGATGTCGGAGTCCAGTAGAGTTTGTCTTGTGGAATTAAAACCACACCAGCCTCGTTCGACTCAACATTAAACCACTGAGAAAATTCCTCTCCGGAGGTTGACACACTTTTTACGGTCACATTTATATATGCCTTGCATTCAAGTTTGGGTGTCTGGGTAAATACTATACGCTGAATGTTATCTTCGATTAGTATTTGTGCATCGCGGTAGTTCTTCTGAATAAGATTTCCTATAATGGAAAAATTCACACGTCCCTGCATGTAGGAAAGAGGCAACTTAAACTCCAATGTCTCACCGGAGAAAGGCTTATCCATGAGCATTCGACTATTCTCATAGAGGCTTATACTGCGAAGAACGACTCCCTTAGGAGCGGACATACTAACATCTGATACACGAATTGTTATTTCTTCGGTCGGATTAAGCCATTTTGTGGTAGGTTGAACGTCAACTGATGCTCTTATTTTAACATCGCTCGTATTGATAGGAGCAAGTTTCGGATCGTCATGGTCCGCACATGATGTTACCAGACAGCAAATGCCAATCAAAATAAATTGAACTATTCTGTTCATTGTATATGTATTTAGAAATTGTTTTGCAAAAATGCCTTGGAGCGGACAAGCTACTCCGAATGCAAAATTAATCAAAAAAGTTGGGAATACATAAAAATATATTCAGAAAATTTGTAAGTTACAGAGTAAAAGTACAAATAAGGAGCAAAAAGGCTTGATTGAGTATCCTTTTGCCGTGTCTTAAGTTGATGCTTTGAAGGGCCGGGATAATATTTTGATTTGAGTTGTGAGATCTAAAATAATACCTTATAAATGGATTTTTCAGTTTTGCACATTATCATCCTAATTTGGGACACGATAGTTTGAAGCCTCCAAACACCTCGTTTGAAGCCTCCATTCACCCGGAAATCAGCCTAATTTCTTTTTGAGGTACATTGAATAACGGCTTATGCTAATATTTAGATGTGATTCTTTTATATCTTTATACTTTCTCCCTCTCTGCTTATTTTCCAGAAAGGCACGTTCTTTTCATCTGCAAACTCCTTGAAGCGCCAAGCTGATTCGAAGCTGCCGGCCACAAAGTGCATGGGTGCAAACAGACCAATTTTGAAACGCTCGATGAATTGACGACCGCCGAGCGTGTAGCCATTTCCTATCCGGCTATCAATCGGAAACATGGCGACATCGAACCTGTCGGTGATCTTGCGAATGTCTTTCAGTTCTCCTAAATATTGCTTTTCATGGGCTATCGGGTCAATGTCCTCGTCAAACTCTTTGCTGTAGATAGTCTGACCTGGCACGGCATCAGGGAGGAATTTCGCATACCAGTTGTTTAAGTCCCCGGCATGAAAGATGCGTTTGCCCTCTGTCTCAATGATCCACGAGACGCCAATATCCGTGCTTCCCGATGCCCGGATTTCTATTGTTCCGTCGGTCCAAGTGCCGCCTTTGGCCAACCAAACGTCTGCATCATTCTTGCTTGCCCTCCTGTGTTTGTAGATGTCCTTTGAGAGAATGTAGGTTATATCCTCTCTCTGTTTCTTCCACTCTAAGATTTCCCTATTGAAGTGATCCTCATGGAAATGGCTGGCGAATACATATAGTGGCTTTTCGTTTTGCAGGAATTGGGGTACAACATTCCCCGGATCCAACCAATAATCGAATATCAAGATGGATTTCTCCGTTTCCAGAACGAAGCCACTATGGAAGATATAGGTCAGTGTCATTTGTTGTTAGAAAGGTGCAATATTACTTAATTTCTTTGTGTACAGTGATAATACCGTCCTCCAAGACAAGAGTCGCCACGTGCAGATCGTTAAGTGCCTCTACTACTTCAGCGGCATCAGTCTGACGGGGGAAGCGGAAATGGATACGCGTCTCTTCAGGTACGTCAGACTGCTGAACGACACTGAGACCGTAGTAATCGGCTATTTCATAGACAATATCCATGAATGCCCAACCGTCAAACTCAAAAAACAGGGTCGATACATTGCCGTCGTTATCAGCGGCAACGGCTGTTTGGCTTGCCACAGCCTCCACGTTACGGCCCTTTTCCTCTTCCGTAAAAGCGAAATGTCTGATAGTATGTGAAATTAATACAGGCACGGCAACGGCAATTATCGGCAGGCATAATATCGCTGCTGCATGATACAGCCGCTTCATTGAGCGAGACGAGTTGCTGGAACCGCGCCTTATGCGCTTCAAGGCTTCAGCTGTTTCCTTTTCTGTCGGCATGTCGCCAAGAGCTTCACCGAAGATTGCCTCCATGCGGTCTGTCGTGAAATTGTCTCCCATATCACTGTTGCTGTTGTATTTATCCATCATTTTATCGTGTTTCATAAAAAGCATACATAATACCATTGTTTTCTTTATTGCCTCATACGGTTTTCTTCTTTTGCCGGCTTCCCATCTCAGTCCTGAGAATTGCTAAAGCCTTAGATATGTGTTTTTTTACCGTGTTTGGACTTATTTCAAGTTCCACAGCCACCTGCGCGTATGTCTTGTGTTCCCAATAGCATCGGTGGAGGATGGTGCGTGTCGGTTCACTCAACTCACCGGCTATGCGTTCTGCTGTCTGTAATAGCTGTTCGTGGTATGCATAGTCCTCGTTGACATCAGCCTGAGTGGCACGTATGACACTGTCAATCTTGTCCTGTTCCACTTTCAGATGCTTCAGACGGTTGAGCACGGCATTGCGTGTTGCTGTATAGAGCCATGCGTTGCATACCGGACTGTCTGGGGTGTCGTGCTTTTCCCATACCGTCTGCATCACACCGCTCACAATGTCCTTTGCCTCCTCCATATCTCCGATAAGCTGGCACGCATAACGTGCCAGCTTAGGATACATATCGGTGAACATACGTTCAAACTGCTCTTCTTTTCTGCGCTTTCCAAATGATAATATCATATACGGGGTGCAAAGTTAGCAGAAAACTTTGGAATCACAAACGGTTACGCTCACTTTGTCCTGCATGAGAACCTTTATAGCGGCTGTTGGTGGCATTGAATTTATAGGAAACATCTATGCCAAAACGCCTCACATCGCGATATTCCTTGAACGCGGTACTGACATTGATGCCTCCGTAGGCCGTCATCTCAATGTAGGCTGTCTTGAGGATATCCTTTGCCATGACGGCTACATTGAGAGACTTATTCTTCAGGAACGACTTGTTGAGCCGCAGGTCTACCTGTCCCGATGTTTTGATTTTTGCTGCCCCGGTGCGTGCGTAGGGGGATAGGCTTCCCGTGATATTAAACATCCAGGCGTGGGGCAATGAGAAACTGTTGCTTGAGTTGAACGAGGTGAGCAGGTCGTTCCATTTATGGGTGATGCCCAAGGCTTCCACATCCCGGTCGCTAAATCCAACCTCTGCTGTTGTGTTCGTTTGCCAGAATCCTATCTTAGGAGAGAAATTCAGTGTGATGCCATAAGTCTGCAATTTAGGGACATTGCGATAGTCCATCATCCTGACACCGGGATGATTGACGTCATCATAAACGTATTGGAAAGAATTTACTGTGTTTTTTGAATAACTGTAATACGGTTCTACATATATCCATTTCCACGATACAGCGTATGAAACGGAGTGCGTTGTCTGCGGCTGCAAGAAAGGATTTCCCGTATCATACTCGTATTTGCTGCGATAGTTGACGGCAGGCGATAGCAGGCTATAGGGAGGGTTGAAGCGCGACACCTTGTAAGACAACGTATGTCGCCAGTCCTTATTGATATATGTAGCAGAAATCCTCGGTAGGAGAACCGAATAATCGGGGCTCATCGCGCTGTTATAAACACCGTCTACATCGTAATGATTGTCCTCGTTCTGCCAACGTACGCCGGCATTGAGAGTGACCTTATTCATCTGTAGTGTATAATTGGCAAAGAGCGACCATATAGCAGTACGCTGGCAGATATGGCTGTCTGCAGAGAATCCGTTTTGCTCAAACGCACTTGTGCGGTCAACGAATGAGGTCTCCTCGCCAAAGGTAAGGCTGCCCTTTGGTACGGGTGCTGTTACGATAAGTTTCTCGGCAATCAGCTGGTTCCTTACGTCCGTGTTGCTTGTTGCCATGAGGGTGGCATTGGTCTCGGCGGTCATTTCCGACAACGAGGAAGAACGGTAATAGTCAGCATTGAGGTCGAATCCCCACTTGCCTATCTTCCCTACATAATAGGCATTCAGTGTATGGCTCATGCGAGGCTTCCAGCGTGTCAGCGAGGAACTTTCTAAATGTTCGACGAAAGTATTGTCGCGCCATGCATCCTCATCCGATGAACTCTTGTTTTTGCCATCACCTATATAATTGAACGCAGTGTAGGTGATGCCGACAGAGTTGTTGTCGTCAATATCCCAGTTGTATCCGAGGTCTGCAAAGTAATAGTTGTTTGACGTTTCCCATTGAGACTTGTGAGGAAAGTTCCATACGCTCGAAGCCTTCAAGTAGTCGCTGCTCGTGGCTTCAACAAGGGTATTGCTCTGCGTGAAGAATCCCTTGGCAAAGAAGTCCATCCCATTGTCCGTGCGATAGTTGAGGGCAACATTTTGATTGTTGTATGACCGTTTTCCTTGACGGTAGGCTGTGGAGACGCTGCCGCTCAGTCCCTCACCTGCACGACGCGTCGTCTTCAGTCGTATCACCGATGTCACTTCCATGCCGTATTCAACACCGGGCACGGTGATGACCTCTGCCGTCAGAATATCTCCGGCACTGAGACGCTCCAGTTCAGAATCGTTGCGCACTTTCTTGTTATTGATGTAAATCTGCGGTTTTCCATGACCTGCCACTGTTCCGTCGTTCAACATAAGCGGCAAATGCTTTATCATCTCTGATACCATTCCCATTTTTGACAGTGGAGTACCAATAATATTTACAAGTATGCCTCGTTCGGTACTTTGTGTCAGAGGCTTCTCGTTGGTCACGGTAACATCCTGCAACGCTATCGCATCGGGGCTTAGCACTATAACATGGCTTTGACCATCGCAATAGTCAACTGCCTTGCTGTGGTGACCGAGGAATGATGCCTTCAAGGCGACGGGACTGTAATTGCCGACAATATGGAACCATCCGTCATTGTCGGTGATACATCCATCAATGACTGTCGAGTCGCGGCGCAACAGCAGTACCGTGCTGTATGCCATAGGCGCGCCTTCTGTATTCACCACTCGACCGTGTATATCTTTCATTTCCTGCTCTTTGTCACTCCTCTGCACAATAAAGTAATGTTCGCGCTCACGCAACGTCAGTGGTTTGCCACTAATGACAATGCGTATGGCCTCAGCCTCGCTCTTATTGGTGACGGTTGCTGACACACGATACATTTCAAGTTCCTCATAATTGAAAATGATACTCTTGCCACCGGCACGCTCAATACTTTTCAGTACTGCCGGCAAAGGCTGATCTTTAACGGTCATGGTGATGCCTTGTGGTGCAGTGCCCTCTGTTACGTTACAGTCCGTTGCTGCTCCGATAGTTAGCGGCCATAGAAGCATCATGGTGATGATGCCGGAAATGGCAAGTCGGAAATTTATTCTTTTCATCATCAGTTTTAATTGTTTGTTGTTAATTGTTTTCTTTTATAACAACCGAACCATTAAATCGGGTACGCCTGGTGAAAAAAATTGGTTCTTATATTGCTTCCCGGAAAGGCACATCCTTTCATTTGTAAACTTCTTGAAACGTCTGGCTGTTAGATGTTTACTGTCTTCTCTGATGCTGAGAGTGAGTACATCTTGGTAATGTCCAGTACATTGATAAAAATACAGACGCTGCCCAGACCGACAAGTAAGGAGAGAACTGTCGTTGCTATGGTTCTCGAATATTGTTCAATAACAAGTAAGATACCCGAAGTTGCTTTGAAGACTATCAGGGGCACATCTGCTGGCATTGAAAGAATAAACGACAGCATGGCGATACCAATGATAATTCCCATGACGAAGGCTGCCACCATAGCATATTTGTAGCGACGAAGATAGGCTTCTTCATACTGACGAAGATATTCTACTGCATCAAGTTTATGTGTCAGCCGCTCCATAAATTCGTCCTTATCGTCGAAGACAGGTCGTTGTGCAAGGAATAATTCCTCAAGTGCTTTATCTTTCATCATAACTTCAATCTTGTTTTTAGTTTGTCACGCCCTCGTGAGAGTTGCTTCTTTACTGCCTCTTCGCTCGTATCGGTTATTTGGGAAATTTCCCGGATGGAGTAGCCGTCAAGGTAGAACAACACAATGGCTGATCGCTCCTTTGGAGGCAGGGTTGACAGGGCAAGGTAGAGATCCTCATGAATATACTTTGTATCGGCATTGCTCGTTCCTGCGACAATCCTTGCTTCATCTATACTTTCAAATGTCCGTTGGGCAACCTTGTAGTTCAGAAAAGTGTTGTGGGCAATCTTGAACAGCCACGACCTGAATTTGCCTTTGTCCACAAAGCCAGCAGAAGCGAGGTAAGCCTTGACCAATGCGTCCTGGGCAATGTCGTCTGCATTATCCTTATTGCCACAGCAGAGAGCGAGCAAGAATCCACGAAGTGCTTCTTGCTCGTTGCCGACGAGTTGTATGAACTGTTCCCTTGACATACAGTCATTATGCCTGACGCAGGTTCTGTTCTTCTTTTTCTATTTCTTTGGCGAACATTTTCTTACCGACGTTGTAGCTTATGATGAAGGCAACACCGATAGCGATAAGGACGGTTCCTCCAAAGCCACACATGTAAATGAAAGAGGGGGATGAACCTCCTACAAATCCCAGATACGCTGCAACTGCCGACAAACCTATTCCAAGAAAAGAGGTTAAGAGTCCCCATTGAAGCTTCTTGAGCAGTTTCTCCTTCAGGAGCTTGTCTGGCATATTCAGCTTTCTCATCAACTCCTCGACATCGATATTCGCGTTTTTCTCAAGAGCAGCAAGGATGATTTCTTTCTTGTTGTTCTCTGATCTCTTTCTTTGTCTCAAATACAGGTACAACAATGTGATTGGAAGAATGACGGTTATTCCAAATTGAACTATTATCTCACCTAATCCCAATATAAGACTATCGATCATCACGTCGTGTAATGTATTCATAATTTTTTTTACTTTTTTTATTTGTTAAACTTCATGTTTTTATTGAACCGATTCGCTATAATAACAAGTCAAAAGGGCAAAAGGTGACATCAGTACCGTCGGAAAAGTGCAAAAATACTCAATTTTTATCAGAAAGTGACAGCAATGACACATATTCTCATTCTCATAGTAGCAGGATTCTGCATATTTTTATTAACTTTGTGGCGAAAATAAACATGAGTAGATTAAACAGTGAAGCGATATGGCATATACAGGAAGATTTGGGCAGTCGGAAGAGTTTCGGCGTGAAGAGTTGATACGCATGATAGAGCATTCTGTGGAGAAACTGACTCTCCGCGAACTTGAAGCTCTTTACTATGATATGTCAACAAAGAATTACATAAACGATTGATATGGAAAGTAAAAAGGGAAATGCGTAACACACATTTCCCTTTTTGCTGTGAAGCACACACTCCTTTATTTGACGGTCAATGCTTTTCCGCTGTACTGAACGGTCGTGTTTTTGCCGCCAACGACTTTCACATTGAAAGTGCGCGAAACGGGCATACCTTCAAAAGAGCCTTGACGACGACCGATGGTGAGCGTGCGGCTGCGGTCGTTCCACTTGAGCGCGATGGTGCTATATTGTCCCTTCTCGTAGTTATAGTTGTCACCTTCGTCCTCGTAGAGCGTGAACGCAGCATCGGCACCGGGATAAACCACAATGTCAATATTGTCGAACTTGTTTTCATTGGCATACTGCACGTCGGGGCCGAGGGGCAAGATAGAGCCGGCCTTGATGTAAAGCGGCGAATGGTTCAGAGGTGCGTCAGCCTTCAGTTTCTGTCCGCCCTCCAGTTTCTGACCTGTCCAGTAGTCATACCAACTTGCACCGGCAGGGAGATACACCTCGTATGACTTGGATGCAGCCCAGTCTACGGCGGCATAGTTTTCACGCTTCAAGTCCTTTTTGTTCCAACCGGACATCTCGTCGGTGCGGACGATTTTCTCTTCAGTATAGAGCGGGTCAACGACCGGACAGACGAGCACATTGTGCCCAAAGAGATACTGGCGGTTGTTGTTCCACGTGTTGTGGTCTTCCTTGAAGTCCATAAACAAGGCACGCATGAAAGAGTCGTTATGCCTGCTCACCTGCCATGACTGGCTGTAGATATAAGGCAAGAAGCGATAGCGCAAACGAACGGCCGAGACCAGTGCGTCATAGACTGGCTCACCCTCCTTGCCGAAGTAGTAGAGTTCGCGATACACCTCGGTGCCATGACTGCGCATCATGGGCGTAAAGGCACCAAACTGCATCCAGCGTACATAAAGCTCCTGATATTGCGGATTGCGCGTGCCGGAGTTGGATCCCTGCGTGTTGTACGAGCCGGCGAAGAAACCACCGATGTCGGTGTTCACGTTAGGATTGGCCGTAAGCGTGTAGTTGAGGCAGATGGGCACTTGCTTTCTCAGGCTTTCCCATGAACTGCCAATGTCACCGCTCCACGTGTTGGCACCATAGCGTTGCTGACCGGCGAAATAGGAACGGGTGAGAATAAACACGCGCTTGGTGTCATCGACGGCACGCTGGCTGTCATACACTCCGCCTACGGTCATCAAGGGGAAGGCATTGCGCACACTGCGATAAGAGCCCATTGCGGTAGGTTGGTCTCGCTGTTCCTCGGTCAGGTTCATTTGGTCGGGGTCGGTAGAGTCCATCCACCATGCGTCGATGTTCATTTTGTGCAGACGGGACAGGTTTTTCCAATAGATGTCGCGTGCCTCCTTGCTGTACACGTCATAGCAACGCACACCGCTCGGATAGTCCATGCGTGGCGGCCATTGGGCGAGTCCGCTCTGGGGCCATGTCTGGAAGTCAAGCAACAGGCCCTTGGGCTTCAGTTCCTCGTATGCCTTGGTGGCGGGGCCGAACGATGCCCAGATGCTGATGCTGATATGAGCGTTCAGACGATGCACTTCGTCAATCATATCCTGTGCACGGTCAAACGTGGGGTTGATAAACTCCATGGCATTCCAGTTGTAGTTGCTGCCCCAATACTGCCAGTCTTGAATGATGCCGTCAAAGGGCACGCGGAGGTCGCGATACTTGTGCACCACCTCAAGAAGTTCGTTTTGAGACTTGTAGCGTTCGCGCGACTGGTGGAAGCCGTATGTCCACAACGGCAGCATGGGCACAGAGCCTGAGAGGTTGCGCATCTCGGCTATCACCCCATCGGCATTGCCGCCATAGATGAAATAGTAGTCCGCAAACTTGCCTACTTCCGATTCCAACTCCACATAGCCGGCTTTTCCCTCAGCGGGTGTTGCCAGATGTGTTGGCGAATAGTTGTCCCAATAGATGCCGTAGCCCTTGATGGTCTGGTAGAAATGAGCGTAATCCTCCAGATTGTTCTGCTCCATGCGTCTGTTCTCTCCGCGCTGGCTCATCTTGCCGTTCTGCAACAATCCCACGCCATAGATACCCTCGTCCGCTTCGACAGCGAAAGTCTGTTTGACGCGGAAAGCGTCCGTGTCCGGCCCTTTGGCAATGGGGGTGAACCGGCATTCGCCCTCACTGGTGAGCAGGTTGCCCTTGGAATCGGCAAAAGTCACCTTGCCGTCCTCAACGGTAACGGTCAGGTCAGACGATTTATAAACAATAGCGTTGCCTCGTTTCGTCTGGCTTACCGCCACTTTCTGCGGTGTAGCGGTGACCACGAGCGACTTACGGGCGGCAGCCTCAGCCGATCGTCCGTTATCCTTGACAATGCGCACGGTGCGAGGCGTGTAGAACTCCACCGTCTGTGCATGGCTCTGCAAGACAAGCAGGGCGGTCAAAGACATCAATGCAATTTTTTTCTTCATAATCAGGATGCTTGTTTGTGATAACGGTTGTAAAGGTACTTATTTTTCTTCAATCAGCCAAAGGAAATGCACGAAAAAGGTTGCAGGAAGAATGTTTTCGCTATGTTGGCGACTGGTTTGGTGCAGTTTTCAATGAAAGTGTTTAATATTGGCATAAGTTTTTGGAATGTTTAATGAAACAGGATGGGTGTCGTTTGACGATGCAAAGGTATGACATTCCTGTGAATCGTTGGCGGACATTGGCGGACATTGGCGAACATTGGCGGACATCATTCGTTGAGAACGATGCAGAAGATGTGGCAGAGATGCTTTGGCTGTGATAATGTCTTGATGCTGATTTCCGGGTGAATGGAGGCTCCAAACGGGTGGTTTGCAGGCTTCAA
>CAMWKM010000025.1 GCA_947174835.1 uncultured Prevotella sp. | reverse complement strand
AATCCGCTCTCCTCACTCGCCAACGCGACCTTTTGCTCCCTCGCCTGATGAGTGGGAAATTGGAGGTAAAAGCATAAAGTAAAAAAATAACTATCAGAATAATTATATTCCATGAACGGAGATAAAAATAGCCCAACAATCATCGTGGATAGAATAGAAAGCCTTATCCATACCATACGTGATCATCACGTGATGCTTGATAGTGATCTGGCAAGACTCTACGGGGTTGAGACAAAGGTTCTGAATCAAGCGGTAAAAAGAAACATTGAGAGATTCCCGGAAGATTTCATGTTCCAACTCACTAAGGAGGAATGTTTAAAGTCACAAATTGTGACCTTAAACGCAGAACGAGGAAAACACCTGAAATATATGCCACATGCCTTTACGGAAAATGGAGTAGCCATGCTTAGTAGTGTTTTGCGTTCAAAAACGGCTATCGAGGTTAACATAAGGATTATGCGGGCATTTACTTCATTTAGAGCGTTCTTAACAAACAATATGGGACTTTTTCAAAGAATGGAGTCCTTGGAACTGAGACAACTAAAAACAGAGAGTAAAGTTGACAAGGTTTTGGATTGTCTGAATAAGACTGATATTCCCCGTCAAGGTATGTTTTTTGATGGACAGATATTTGATGCCTACAATGTTATGTCTGACTTGGTAAGGAAAGCCAACAAACGGATAGTTGTAATTGATAATTACGTTGATGATACAGTTCTGAAGTTACTTGACAAACGAGGTTCGTCTGTAACCGCTACTATATTTACCAAGTCAATAAGTGAAAGGTTAGAGCAGGATTTGCAACGTCATAACTGCCAATATCCTCCTATTGAACTGAAAGTTTTAACAAAAGCGCATGATCGGTTTCTTATTGTAGATGACGACGTATATCACATAGGAGCCTCGCTTAAAGATTTGGGTAAGAAACTTTTTGCGTTCTCTCTTATGGAGGTGATGAAGGGTGATGAACTATTGGAAAGATTATCCTCCTGCTCCCTCGCCTGATGAGCGGGAAATTGGAGGTAAAAGCATAAAGTATATATAAAACAATGGCAAAGGAATATAAAATACCGAATCTTCCATTGTCCTATGACTTGGAAACAAAAGCAGTATTAAGACAGCTGAATCTTGCTAATAAGAAGTTGGCAGAGCTGAAAGGACAAAGAAGAAGTAACTGACGTATGACTTTCTTTAAGTGTATGGCTATGAAATTATCAATGAAAGAACAGGAGGACTTGAAATGAAAGCAATGGAAAGCAAACCTACATTTGTATATCGTGACGGAATGCTGTCGGACACAAAATATGTGGAATGGCTGTCTGATGTAAAAGTTCGTCTCCATCAAAGCCAGATAAAGGCATCCATTCGTGTCAATACCTCTATGCTTGAGTTTTATTGGAGCATTGGGCGTGACTTGGTTGCCTTGCGTGCAGAGGAGCGTTGGGGTGCAGGAGTGGTAAAGCAATTTGCTCTTGATATGCGACAGGCTTTCCCCGATATGACAGGCTTCTCTGATACTACTGTCAAATATATGAAGCGCTGGTATTTATTTTATTATGAACGAGTTATAAAAGGTCAACAACTTGTTGACCAATTAGAAATGCCAGAAGTTTTTGGAAAAATTCCTTGGGGACAGCATATTCATATTATCTCTACATGCCAATCCCTTGACGAAGCTCTCTTTTATATTAATAAAGTGGCGGAAGAAGGCTGGAGCCGCAGCATACTTGAAAACAAAATTGCATCAAACTTTTTCCAAGCTCAGGGTGCAGCCGTTACTAATTTTGAGCGCACATTGCCTACTTACCAAAGCCAGCTGGCAAAAGAAATACTAAAAGACCCTTATCACTTTGATTTCTTATCAATGAAAGCCGAGTATAACGAACGCGACTTGGAACAAGCACTTGTTGCTAACATTACTCAGTTCTTGTTGGAGTTGGGCAAAGGTTTTTCTTTTGTAGGGCGTCAGATGGAATTGCAGATGCCTGGCGGACAGACATTCTTTCCTGACTTGGTGTTCTATCATATTCCGCAACATAGATACGTTATCATAGAGTTAAAAGCAGTAAAATACATTCCTGAGTTTGCTGGTAAACTTAATTTCTATGTTACAGCAGCAGACGAACTGCTTCGAGGCGAAGGCGACAATCCCTCCGTGGGTTTGATTATCTGCAAATCTACAGATAAAACCGTAGTGGAATGGTCTCTCAAAGACATCAACAAACCATTAGGTGTAGCAACCTACCAACTGCAAGAGGTGGTTGACCGCACGGTAGCAGAATTGGAGTTAAGAGTAAAGCAAGAAAAGGTATGAAATCATTCATCAGCGAAAACAATATAGAATAGTCAAAATGGGTGGTAAATGTCACCGATGATCTCAACCATATTCCTGTCCACCTTTTTCCTAAAGGCATCGTTCACGCTTACCGGTTCGGATTTGTAGCAGGCTTTCATCTGCAAAGGCGAACAACACACTTTTTGCATATTAGTCCCCAAATAACATTTCGTTTCATGGAATTTTCGTATCTTTGCACAAATTATCAGATGATGACGAACGACGAGAAATATATGCGCATTGCTCTGACCGAGGCTCAGAAGGCCTTTGCCAAGGATGAGATACCCATCGGGGCCGTGATTGTCTGCCACGATACCATCGTGGCTCGTGCCTACAACCTGACAGAGACTCTAACCGACGTGACGGCCCATGCGGAGATGCAAGCCATTACGATGGCTTCCAACGCTCTCGGAGGCAAATACCTGACCGACTGCACTCTGTATGTCACTGTAGAGCCTTGTCCGATGTGTGCCGGAGCCATCGGCTGGGCTCAAGTGCCCCGTATCGTCTATGGAGCCCCCGATCCCAAACGTGGATTCCGCGAATATGCCCCTCGTGCACTCCATCCCAAGGCAGAATGTATCGGTGGTGTCCTTGAGGAAGAATGTCGCCAACTAATGCAGGATTTTTTCAAGAATAAAAGATCGTAAGCTCCTACCCAATGGCAATACTGCATTGCAGGACTGAAAGAAGTGAGACTATTTGTCAGCCAAGATGAAATTAAGCTGACGTTTCTCCATGTTAGCACTGGCCACCTTGATGCGAATGGCATCGCCAAGTTGATACTTACGATGATAATGACGACCCACAAGACAATAGTTGCGTTCGTCAAATTCGTAGTAATCGCCATTGAGATCATGCATACCGACCAGTCCTTCACAATGGTTTTCGTCAATCTCACAGTAGATGCCATACGACTGAACGCCACTGATATGAGCATCAAACTCCAAACCAACCTTGTCTGCCATAAACTCCACCATCTTGTATTTGATGCTGTCGCGCTCGGCATTCTGGGCTGTTTGCTCCATCTCACTGGAGTGCTCACAAAGCTCTTCATAATAATCCTGGTTGGCAGAACGGCCACCTTCCTGATAACGGGTCAGCAGTCGGTGCACCATCGTATCGGGATAACGACGGATGGGCGAGGTGAAGTGGGTATAATAATCGAAGGCCAGTCCGTAGTGACCAATATTATGGGTTGAATATTTGGCTTTCATCATTGAGCGCAGGGCCAGCGTCTCCACCAGTTTCTGTTCACGCTCACCTTGAGCCTCCTCCATCAAAGCGTTCAGGCTTCTGGAGATAGCACCACGAGTGCCGCTGGTCTTCACCTTGTAGCCAAAGGGAGCCAAAGCCATACGCAGGCTTTCCAACTTCTGCGGGTCAGGCTGGTCGTGGATGCGATAGACAAAAGTCTTGCCTTTCTTTTGACCTTCGTGAGCCTCCCGTGAGTTTCGCACATTGCCGATGTATTCGGCCACGGTGCGATTGGCCAGCAACATAAACTCCTCGATAAGTTGCGTGGCATCGGTCGATTTTTTGAAGTAGCAGCGAGTGGGTTTGCCATCCTCGTCTATATCGAAGTGCAGTTCTTCACGGTCAAACTTCACTGCCCCGTTCTTAAAGCGACGCTCACGCAAGTTTTTCGCCATTCCATTCAGGATGCGCAGTTCCTCGGCATAGTCACCGTCTTTGCCTTGCAATATCTCCTGCACCTCCTCATAGGCATAGCGACGCTTGCTTTTGATGACCGTATGGGCCAGATGCCAGTCCTTGATGTTGGCCTCCTGATCAAGCGTGAAGATGACACTATAACACAATTTCTCCTCGTCGGGTCGGAGCGAGCAGATAAAGTTACACAAGCGTTCCGGCAGCATCGGGATGGTACGGTCCACCAAGTAGACACTTGTAGCACGCTGCTCAGCCTCGCGATCAATGATACTGCCCTCAGTGACATAGTGAGAGACATCAGCAATATGCACACCTACCTCATAAAACTGAGGATTGGAAGTGGTTCTGATGCTCAACGCATCGTCAAAATCCTTCGCGTCCTTAGGATCAATCGTAAAGGTGGTGACATCCCTGAAGTCCTCGCGGCGGGCTATCTCATCAGCCGAGATCTCAGCCGAAATCCTGTCAGCGGCTTCCTCCACATGCTGTGGATACTTGTAGGGCAGGCCATATTGAGCCAGAATGGCGTGCATCTCCACATTATTATCGCCCTGTTTGCCCAACACGTCGACCACTTCACCCACCAGATTCTTCGACCCGTCAGAAGGCCATTGCGTGATTCTCACCACGGCCTTGTCACCCGTTTTTCCACCTTTCAGTTTCTTCTTGGGAACAAGGATGTCATGTACGAAGATGCTACCCTCGGTATTGAGAAAGGCATAATCCTCTTCTACCTGCAAGATACCCACTGCCTGATCATGCTTACGCTCCAGAATCTCAGTGACAATCGCCTCTTTGATGTGGTTCTTCCTGCGAGCCATAAAGGCCACACGGACACGGTCGCCATTGAGAGCGAACTTAGAATTGCGCTCGGCCACAAAGACCGGCTTACCGCCATCATCGGGCATGAATGAGTTTTTGCCGTTAACCTTGCGTATGAAAGTGCCTTCCTGCACCTGCGTCTTCAGATTCAACTTATAACTATTATCTGAAGCCTTACTCAGATAATCGTCCCATGCCATCTCCTCCATCACGTCGACAGCGAGCATCTTGGCTGGATGAGTAGTCAGTTTCAATGCCTTGAAAATCTGTTTAAAACTGAGTGTCTCGCCCGGGTGGGCCTGAAACAGAGCCTGCACGGCATTGGCCACATCGTTCTTGGTCAGTCGTTTTCCACCTCTCTTATTTCCCATAATTATCAGAGTATTAGTTTACGGAGGCAAAGATACGAATAAAAATTGAGAAGCAGCAAGTCGCCCCTGCTTAAAGAATGTTAAGGATTAGAGGCGTTCTGAAAAAAAGTAGTACCTTTGTCCGAAATCAACACACAGAAGTTTATGAAGAAGTATCTGACATCAATATTACTCATGACGATGGTCGCTTTGACATGGAGTTGCACAGACAACAAGACACTATCGCTCGACCTTGACAACTATCGTCCCATCTGCGAGTTTGTCAACGCTTATGAGGCCATCAGCACAGAGCAGGTTCCCGGAGCTACCTATGATTTGGAAAAGACAATCAGGGTGGTCAACGCCATCGAACTGGCCCAGATGCGATCGGAGAATTTCGACGAGTTTCTCGACTTCATGGCCCGGCAGGACTACACTGACGTTGACCCGCGCATCCTTGATGCCAAACGCAAGTTGTTCCCCATCCTGCAACGTACCTACGAATTGCAGAGAGACAATGAACAGTTGAGCGATGCCTGGATGCTCATCAGAGGAGCAACCAGAGGCGGAGAGACGCTGGTACAGAACACCTCGGCCAGCAAGGCTTTCCGTATCATGCACGGAGATATATTCGCACTGCTGGGCATTATCGGTGGTGAGGATGCAGACCGATCGACCAATGAGGCTTTCGCCCAGTATGAGAAAGACAAGAAACTGAAGTCGAAGATTCAGAAAGACCTGGAGCAACTGAAGGATATGTACCGTCAGTATCTGGAGGAATATACTCCCATCTACAAAGAATATATGGAGCAGTATGACCGCCTCTGTATAGAAAAGGACAAAGCCTATCTTGCCATCTACGGCGGGCAGCCCGACGAAGCACTCCGCCAAACCGACAACATCCTGCAGCAATATCCCAATAATGCCGAGGCCATGCTGCTCAATGCCATGTCGAACTTGCTTGTCGGTACCACAGAAAATGTCCGCATACCCGACAACTGCCTCATCGTCAACAATTCCGAGGTGATCTTACCTGACTCGCTACCAGAGCCTGAGATACCTGCAATGAACAGCCACTTCAGGAAGGCGCAAGAAACACTCGAAAGATATAACAGCCAGTTCCCCAGCAAAACGGCACCATCCATGCTCCTGCAAGGACTGCTTCAGAAACAATTGGGCAACGAATCGGCAGCCATAAGATATTTCGATCTGGCCGCACAAGAGTATCCGCGCCAAGCCATACAGCTGACCGATATGCTGGACTCCTACAATATGCGCAACTACACGACGAAGACAGCCGAGGGTCTCTACCTGCGTCGCCTCTACGCCTCGACCATGGAAGGCTGCGGTCTGTTCAGCCCTAACCTGCAAAAGGCCAAGCTCTATGCCGACAAAGGCGACATAGAGAAGAGTAAGCGGGAGATTCACGACCACTTCTTCCGCCGCATCAACCAAGGTGTCTACGATGAATTGCTCAGCGATATGCTGTTCTGTGAAGAGAATCTCTATGCTCCATTCAACGACCTGCTCTTTGAACCCTCCTACCTCGACGTGCAGATGACCCCAAAAAGCGAATGGCTATTCTGGAACAGCGACCACGTGATGAACGTCAGCATCAGCAACCACTCCGACCTCCCGTTAGAGAATGTGCGTGTCTTCCTCTGCATCCATTATACTGATATGTATCAGGATGAATATGATGTTATCAAGGTACCCAAGTCGGCAGGACGGTTAGAGGCACATTCTATTGTCGACCTCGACACCGTCACTCTCTCCTATCCCGGCAAGACCTACGACGACATCGCCCGCATCCGAGCCATCGTCGTGGCCGACAAAGAAATCTGCTGGGTAGACAACGTGAACTATAAGAAAGACCGTATTCTGGAAGCCCTGCGCAGTGGACGGAGCAACATCAGTCAGCAACAGGAGGCTGCCCGCAAAGAATATATGCGCAACTACTCCCTCAACCCGCAACGATTGATGGCTACCGTCAAAGACGGCATCAAGGTGCTACCACCAGACGACGACCCCGCAGAGAAGAAAAACTGGTGGGATTCGTTCACCGATTGGTTCAGCAGCCCCGACAACAACCTGAAAATTGAACTGCCACGTATCCTTTCAAAGACGGCTCCCCTCTTTACGCTCAACGCCATTGATCATGAGAACGCCCTTTCGCCCCGTTCCAACGAGATTTTCGGCACTCGCATCCGCTTAGAGTTTGACTATCAACCGGCCTATGAAGAGGTGTTGTCGCTCTACATCTACAATAACGTGCAGAACTATAAGGTGGACATTCTCTACCGAGGTGACCAGTCTGAAGTACAGAGTATCCAAAATATCTGAAACTTATGAAACTATGTATTTTCTGTTCCGCCAACCAGAACATCGATCCTGAATTTTTCGAACGAACACAGAAACTGGGCGAATGGGCAGCAAGAAATGGCCATTCCATCGTATTCGGAGGCCACGATGCCGGACTGATGCACACCGTAAGCCGCTCTGCCAAGGAAGCCGGTGGACTGGTTATCGGCATCGTGCCACGTAAGATTGAGGAGATGGGACGGCTGAGTCCCTATCTTGACGTGCACATCCCTACAGAAGACCTGACCGACCGCAAGGAACTGATGATGGCCCAGAGCGATGCTTTCATCGTGTTGCCCGGAGGTATCGGTACACTTGACGAGCTTTTTACAGTGGCTGCTGCCGGCACCCTACAATACCATCAGAAGCCCATTATACTCTATAATATAAAGGGCTTCTGGGATTCGCTTATCAACTGTCTGGATGACTTGCAGCAAAAAGGGATGATTCGCGGCACATGGCGCGACTATATCTGCGTGGTTACCGATATCAACGGCATCAGCACTTGCCTACAATAGTTTCTCTGCCATTGCACGGCCAAGTGCCTCACATTGGGCAAACGTCTCAGGTGTCAGGCTCTGCTTGATCTCTACCGGTTCGCCAACAGCCTCATACTTCAGCTTCTCGTCGTTCCACTTAGCAATTTCGGCCACTGCTTTCGAGGCCCAACCATAACTGCCGAACCAGCCCAGATAGCGTCCTTTGATGTCTTTTTGCGACAGTTCTGAAAGCAGTACATCCATCTCATGGTAGAGTCCGGTATTATAGGTCGGTGCACCTACAATGAGTCCTTTGTAGCGGAACACATCACGGATAATATATGAGTGGTGGGTCTGCGAAACGTTGTGCATCACAATGTTTTTCACACCGGCCTCACTGGCAGCACGAGCAATGACTTCAGCGGCACGCTCGGTATTGCCATACATCGTGCCATAGCAGATGACAAGTCCCGGCTCAGCCTCATATTTCGACAGGCGATCATAAATACCGACAACCTTCTCTATATACTGATGCCACACCGGACCATGAGTAGAACAGATATAATCCAACTGAATACCGGCCAATTTCTTCAAAGCCATCTGCACGGGCGTGCCATACTTACCCACGATATTGGAATAGTAGCGCTCCATCTCGTCCCAGAAGTAGGCGCAATTCATGTTCTCATCAATAACGGCACCATTCAGTGCGCCAAAACAACCAAAGGCATCACCGCTGAAAAGAGTCGTGCCACATAAGGTGACCATCGTCTCGGGCCAGTGGACCATAGGCGTCAGAACGAAGTTGAGCAACAGGTCGCCCAAGGCAATGGAATCGCCGTTTTTCACTTCTTTCAGTCCCGAAGTGAGATGATAGAAGCCAGCCATCATATCAAAGGTCTTCTTATTGCCGACAATCTCAATGTTGGGATAGAACTGGCGGAGCAAAGCCAACGATCCGCTATGGTCAGGCTCCATGTGATTCACCACCACATAGTCAATAGGACGATCGCCCAGCACCTCACGGATATTCTCCAGAAAGGGCATGAAGAAATCTGCCTCAACCGTATCGATCAGGGCCACTTTCTCGTCGACCACGAGATAGGCATTATAGCTCACACCACAGGGAAGAGGCCACAATCCTTCAAACAGCGTCTTATTGCGATCGTTCACACCAACATAATAGATTTTCTCTGTAATCTGTTTCATAGTTCCAAACTTATTGTTTTTACCTTTTTTACTTATTGAGCTTCATGCTTTCCCCAAAGTTCTGATCCACATAATTGTCAATGCTTTGGCAGACATTGGCTGAGAACTGCAAACCACAGTCAATGATATTGTCCCACTGACTCTCGGTGAGACCACGCTCCACTACGTCGCGAGTGATGTCATATTTAATCATGCCATAGACCAAACCCGCGTTGAAGTTGTCACCGGCACCAATGGTGCTCACGACGTGTGGCGGCTGCAAAGTTGGGTACTGCTTCTTCAAACCGTTTTCGGCTCTCAGCTCCACAGGGTCTGCACCTTGGGTGCAAATAAACTTCTTTGTATAGAAAGCAATCTGTGAACGATAGATGACATCTGGATCAGTCTTGCGAAACATCACCTCAAAGTCCTCCGTTGAGCCACGCACGATATCGGCCAACTCCAGATTCTCCAGAATATTGGGCATCAGTTTTACCACTTCATTCTTATGCGAAGCACGGAAATTCACATCGTAATAGAGAATAGCCCCATGAGAATGGGCATACTCCAAGAAGCCAAGTACCTGCGGACGAATGACCGGATTGATGGCATAATATGAACCGAAAATCACAATATCGTCTTCATGAACCTCCGGATAGCTGAAATCAAGCCGGTCTTTGGGATGATCCTTATAGAAGATATACTCCGCATCGTTCCGGTCATTGAGAAAAGCCAATGACAAGGGCGACTTCGAATCGGGATAAACATTTACGTTCGATCCGTCAACACCATTCTTCTCAAGATGATCAAGAATCCTGCGCCCCACACGGTCATTACCCGTTTCGCTGATGAAAGTTGCGTTCACCCCACAACGTCCCAACGAGATCAGGCTATTGAACGTACTGCCTCCGGGCACCGCACTGATGGGCTGGTCTTCCTTGAAAATAATATCAAGAACCGTCTCGCCTATTCCTATGACTCTTCGCATAAACTAACTGTTTTAAGAAAATCCGTTGCAAAGGTAACAAATAATTATGAATTTCGGATGAGCAATTCTGTTTTTTTTATAACTTTGCACCGATGAATTACAACACCTATCAATTAGAAAACGGACTGAGGGTTATACATCTGCCCTCCGAATCGAAAGTCATATATTGTGGGTTGGCCGTCAAAGCAGGAACACGCGACGAACAGCCTGACGAGGAAGGACTGGCTCATTTCTGCGAACACCTGTCGTTCAAGGGAACGACCCGCCGCAGTGCCATGCAGATCATCAATGCCATTGAGGGACTGGGCGGCGAGTTTAATGCTTTCACCAACAAAGAAGACACCATATTCTATTGCGCCATCCAAAGTAAGTATTTCCACAAGGCAGTCGACGTGCTGACCGACATAGCCTTCCACAGCGTCTATCCCCAGCACGAAGTAGAGAAGGAGCGCGAGGTGGTGTGTGATGAAATCGAGAGTTATGAGGACTCACCGGCAGAGCTTATTTACGATGAAATCGAGAATATTCTGTTTGAAGGCCATCCTTTGGGCCACAACATATTAGGCACCAGCCCTCAGGTGCGGCAGTACAACAGCGAAGATGCACATCGTTTCACCAACCGCCATTACCGTCCTGACAACTGCGTTTTCTTTGTCAGCGGCGACATCCACTTCAAGAGCCTCATCAAACGGCTACAGAATATTACCATACCAAGCAACTTGAACAAGACAGAACGCCCCGACAATCCTGCTCCCCACCCTGCTTCCCGCGAAATCATCCGACATCGCGGCACCCATCAAGCCAATGTCATACTGGGTACTCTGGCTTATGCCGCAGACAACCCGCAGCGCTGGGCTCTCTACCTGCTGAACAATATCGTCGGTGGTCCTGGACTAAATTCACGTCTGAACTTGGCCCTTCGCGAGCGCAACGGGCTGGTCTATAGTGTTGAAAGTTCTATGGTGTGCTATAGCGACACCGGCTCGTGGTGCGTCTACTTCGGATGTGACCGGACCGATGTCAAACGCTGTCTGCGACTAATACGCCGCGAACTGGACAAACTCATGCAGACCCCTCTATCTGCGAGTCAACTGGCCAAAGCCAAACAGCAGTTGCAAGGCCAACTGGCCATCGCTTGTGACAGTCGCGAACAATTCGCTCTCGACTTTGCCAAGAACTACCTTCACAGCGGAAAATTACGCGATTTGAACGACATCATGCACCATATCGACGGTCTCACTGCCGATGATCTGCAACAAACCGCCCGACAAATTTTCGCCCCCGATCGTCTCACCACACTTATCTATGATTAAACAGAACGGTTATCAACCACCTAATAACTTGACAGCCAATTCCTTCATGCCATCAGAAGCACCTTTCTGAATCTGTTGTACATTGCTGCCAGCACTGATGGGGCTGGGGTCAATAAGATAGACGGGCACACCGGGACGGACATAATGGATAAGGCCTGCGGCAGGATAGACATTGAGCGACGTACCAATGATAATGAATATATCGGCCTTCTGAGCCTCTTCGGTGGCTACAGAGATATTGGGTACAGCCTCACCGAAAAACACAATGAACGGACGCAACAGTGAACCGTCCCCAGCTTTCGTACCAGGAGTTATCTCACAATTCTCCGGTGTCAACGTCACTTGATAGCAGGGATCATCAACATTACGGCTCGAACAGACCTTCATCAGTTCACCATGCAGGTGAATGACTTTCGACGAACCAGCTTGCTCATGCAGGTTATCCACATTCTGCGTGACCACAGTCACATTGTACTGCTCTTCTAATTTGGCTACCAGTCGATGACCCTCGTTGGGCTTCACCCCCCAACACTTCTTGCGAAGCATATTATAGAAGTTGGTCACCAATGTAGGATCGGCCTCCCAGCCCTCATGGGTCGCCACCTTTGCTACCGGATATTCTTCCCATAGCCCATCGGCATCACGAAATGTTTTCAGTCCGCTCTCCACCGACATACCGGCTCCCGTCAGAACAACGACTTTCTTCTTCATAACCTAAAAAGTTTTATTAAAACTCCACAAAAATACTAATTTTTCACGAATTATAGTTATGAAGTCAGAAATATTTGCTAATTTTGCACGATTTTTCATTTGTACACATAATAATTTTTATATAATTAAAACAGCATGGATAAAGTGAGTTATGCCCTGGGCTTGGGCATCGGACAGCAATTGGCACAGATGGGAGCCACGGATTTGAACGTAGACGATTTTGCGCAGTCAATAAAAGATGTGCTCAACGGTAGCCAACTGAAGGTATCGCACCGCGAGGCACAAGAGATTGTGCAGGACTATTTTTCCAAGAAGGAACAGGCCATGAACGCTGAACGTGCCGAGAAGGGCAAGGCCGCCAAGGAAGCAGGTGAAAAATATCTGGCCGAAAACGCCAAAAAGGATGGTGTGGTTACCCTGCCCAGCGGTCTACAATATCAGGTACTGAAAGAGGGTAGCGGCAAGAAGCCTACGGCCAAGGATTCTGTGAAATGCCACTACGAGGGATTCTTGATTGACGGTACAGTGTTCGACTCAAGCGTGCAGCGTGGCGAACCTGCCGTATTTGGCTTACAACAGGTTATCGCTGGCTGGACCGAAGGTCTGCAGCTGATGTCGGAAGGTGCCAAATACCGTTTCTTCATCCCCTATCGTCTGGCCTACGGTGAAGGCGGTGCAGGTCAGATGATCCCCCCCTATGCCGCTCTTATTTTCGACGTAGAACTGATCGAAGTAGTATAAACAAACAATTAAACATAATTACAATGAAAAAGATTTTCTCTATGGCCGCAATGGCCATTGCCGTGGTAACGATGATTGCATGCCAAGGCAACAATCCAAAAGCAAGTTTGAAGAATGAAGTGGACACACTCAGCTATGCCATCGGTGTGGCACAGACAAACGGACTGACAAACTATCTGTCACAGGCCGAAGGTGTTGACACAGCCTTTATGGCCGAGTTCATCCAAGGTCTAGTTGACGGTACAAACTCTGCCGACGACAAGGGTAAGGCTGCCTATTTCGCAGGTATCAAGCTGGGACAGCAGATGGGCAATGCCGTGAAGCGCATCAACTATCAACTGTTTGAAAACGACACGACAAAGACTATCTCTACCCGCAACCTGTTGGCCGGTATGATTAACGCCTTGACAGGCAATGGTCAGAAGATGACCGTAGAGGAAGCTGACTCAATTGCCAATGTATTGTTTGAACGAATCAAGACTCAGGCAATGGAAGAGAAATACAATGAGATCAAAGTTGCCAACGAGACTTTCCTGAAAGAGAACGAGAAGAACGACAGCATCAAGACTGAACAGGTCACCGTGACCCTGCCTAACGGCAACAAACTGGATTCTTACTTCCAGTATAAGGTACTGAAAGAGGGCAATGGTGTAATACCTACCGACAGCAATCAGGCTATCGTAAACTATGCCGGCCGACTGATCGACGGTACAGAGTTCGACAACTCTTACAAGCGCGAGCAGCCCCTGACCGTCAATATGAAAGGTGGTGTCATCCCCGGCTGGATTGAAGTACTGAAGCGTATGCCTGCCGGCTCTATCTGGGAAGTTTACATCCCGCAGGAACTGGCTTACGGTAGTCGTGAGATGGGTAACATTCCTCCCTTCTCGACCCTGATTTTCAAGATGGAACTACAGGAAGTGAAGTAAATGACACTGAACCGTCTTATGAAAAAATATGCTATTTTGGCACTCGCCCTTGCGGTGAGTGCCACTTTCAATACTGTTGAAGCTGGTAAGAAAAAGAAAAAGGAACAGAAGTCTGCTGAGACTGAAGTAAAGACTCCTGTAGTATTGACCAACGCCAGCGACTCCGTGAGCTATGCAGCAGGTGTCAGCATAACCAACGGTCTGCTTCCTTATCTCCAGCAGTTAGGAGTCGAGCCAGCACAGATGGCCGACTTCATTAAAGGCTTCAACGAGACTATTGCCACAAAAGACGATGCCCAGCAGAAAGCCCGCCGCACAGGTATGCAGATTGCAGAACAAGTGATCAGCCGTATGCTCCCCAGCATTGAAAAAGACTTTACCGATACCCCCGATTCCATCGTCGAGGCTTTGTTGTTCCGTGGATTCACCGATGCCATAGAAAACGACACCACAGTGATGCAGCAAGAGCAGGCCGAAAAGTTCTTCCAGAAAAAGAGCGAGGCCAACAAACAGATGAAAACCGACAGACAAATGGCTGCCGGCAAGCAGTTCTTAGCAGAGAATGCCAAACAAGAGGGTGTTATCGTTACCCCCAGTGGACTGCAATATAAGGTGCTCAAGCAAGGTGAAGGCGAAGTGCCACAGGTCAGCGACAAGGTAAAAGTACACTATGAAGGTCGATTGATTGACGGCACAGTCTTCGATGCCTCATCGAAACATGGTACCGAACCTGCCACCTTCCAACCCAACCAAGTCATCAAAGGATGGACAGAAGCCCTCACGATGATGCCCGTCGGCTCGAAGTGGCAACTCTACATCCCGCAGGAACTGGCTTACGGTGCCCGTCAAGCCGGACAGATTCCTCCCTACGCCACCCTCATCTTTGATGTTGAATTGGTGGGAATCGACAAGTAAACAGAAAATGGAGAACGACAATATATAGCTGTTCTCCATTTTTTTCTTTAAAAGATTGCATATTTCAATTAAATTGTTTACTTTTGCTGACAAATAGTAATGTAATCAATTTAATAATGGAAAAAATTGACAATCTGGACAAGAAAATACTCAGCATTCTGTCAAAGAACGCCCGTATCCCATTCAAGGACGTAGCTGCCGAATGCAATGTATCCAGAGCAGCCATTCATCAGCGTGTGCAACGACTCATCGAAATGGGTGTCATAACAGGTAGCGGCTTCGACGTCAGCCCTAAATCATTGGGCTACCACACCTGCACTTACGTAGGCATCACCCTTGAGCGCGGATCCATGTATAAGGATGTGGTGAAGCGTCTCGAACTGATTCCCGAGATTGTGGAGTGCCACTTTACCACAGGCCCTTACACTATGCTGGTCAGACTTTATGCCCGCGACAATGAACAACTGATGCATCTGCTCAACGGTCAGCTGCAGGAAATTCCCGGTGTAACGGCTACCGAAACCCTCATATCACTGGAACAGAGCATCAAGCGCGAGATACCTGTACATTTTGAAGAATTAGCAGAACAAGAATGAACAAATTCGATCTTAACCGACAAACGGCAAACTTACACGGGCATTTCCCCATAGCCGCCTCAACACCTGTCATCGGCATCACGGGTAATTATGCAGACCTGACCTGTAAGTTAGGTGAAGGTTACTACAAACAGGTGATTGCTGCGGGTGGCACACCGCTTATCATTCCACCATCATCTGACCCGTCGGTTATTATCAACACGCTGGAACGCATCGATGCCCTACTGCTCAGTGGAGGTGCCGACATCAATCCACTCTATCAGGGCGAGGAGCCTGTTCCACGACTGGGCGGCATCAACCAAGAGCGCGACCTACCCGAACTGCTCATCACCCGCTTAGCCTACAACCGCCAACTACCCATTCTCGGCATCTGCCGAGGCATACAGACACTTGTCACAGCGCTTGACGGCCGTGTAGAACAAGATATTACGACCATCATCAAACACTCACAGGATGCCGACCGCTCGGAGCCTACACACAGCGTCGCCATCGACGAAAGTTCAACCTTATATAATATATATCGCAAAGAAAAGATATTCGTCAACTCTTTCCATCATCAGGCCGTCAGCCAACCCGGTTCGCACTTCCGAGTGACAGCCCGTGCCAACGACGGTATCATAGAGAGTATTGAAAGCAATGAATTCAAACCTATTATCGGCGTACAATGGCATCCAGAGTGTCTGGGCGAAGAAGGCCATCCCCTTTTTCAATGGTTAGTCAGCGAGGCACGTAAGTTTCAACAGGTGAAACAACTGCACAATAACATATTAACCCTCGACTCCCATTGCGATACTCCAATGTTTTTCCCACAGGGTATCCAGTTCGACACCCGCGATGAACACATACTTGTCGACCTGCACAAGATGACCGAGGGGAAACTTGATGCCACCATCATGGTAGCCTATCTGCCACAGAAAGAGTGGAAGATGAAAAACGGCAGATGGACAGAAAATGATAACGGTATGATGCCTAAGGATTTTGCCGACAACATTTTCAATCAGATAGAACAGATTGTCAGCAAAAACAATGCCCATCTGGCACTGGCCCGCACACCTGACGATCTTCTGACAAACAAACTGGCCGGTCGCAAAAGTATCATGCTGGGAATAGAGAATGGATTGGCCCTGCAAGGTGACTTACAGAATATCCGCCATTTCCGTGAACGAGGCATTGTCTATATCACCCTTTGTCACAATGGCGACAACGACATTTGCGACTCGGCACGCGGCAACGAGACTTTTGGTGGTGTCAGCGATTTCGGTCAACAGGTCATCAACGAAATGAACCGTCAGGGTATTATAGTCGATATGAGCCACGCCCATGAAAGGAGTTTCTATGATGCTCTTGATATTTCAGAAAAGCCTATTGTATGTAGCCACTCCTCGGCACGTGCCCTGTGCGACCATCCACGCAACCTGACCAATGAACAGATGCGTGCTCTGGCACGCAAAGGCGGTGTCTGCCAAATAACGCTCTACAATGGTTTCCTTTGCAGGGACGGTGAAGCCACCATTCTCGATGCAATGCGTCATCTTGAGCACGCTATCCGGATTATGGGCATCGACCACGTAGGATTGGGTACCGACTTCGACGGCGATGGCGGCATACGTGGTTTGGCCAACGCCAGCGAACTGTCTAATTTCACCCGCCAACTCCTCGCCCGTCGCTACAACGATGAAAGCATTCGCAAAATTTGGGGCGGCAACTTCCTCCGCGTGATGTCTGAAAACATCATTTAAGAAACAAAGAAGAAAAAGTTACCCTAAAAAGAAAATTTTCTCCATATTGTATGGGTATATTCGGAAAAAATCGTAACTTTGCAGTCGAATAAAAGTTTTCCAAAATGGAAAACTTTTTTAAGAAAAGAAAAATAAAAGTTATCCAAAACTGGAAACTTTCCAAAGCAAGCAAGTAATTAAAACGATATACTGAAAGCCATTATGGAGATTAAGAACTTTACCATCACGAAGCGAGATGGAAGTAAGGATCGCTTCTCGTTAGACAAGATTATGAATGCCATTATCAAGGCATTCGAGAGTGTCGGTCAGCCCTCCGATTTAGGAACCATTTCAAAGATTATCAGTCACTTAGATATCAAAGAAGACATCAAGGTAGAAGATATTCAGAATCAGGTAGAAGAAGCTCTGATGCGCGAAGGCTACTATAAAGTGGCTAAGTCATTTATGCTCTATCGCCAGCAACATTCCGAGGATCGCGAGACACTGGAGAAGATGATATTCTTGTCAGAATATTGCGATTCCGTAAACGCTGCCACTGGTTCAAAGTATGACGCCAATGCCAACGTGGAGCACAAAAACATTGCAACACTGATTGGCGAACTACCCAAGTCAAACTTCATCCGCCTGAACCGTCGCCTGCTGACCGATCGCATCAAAAAGATGTATGGTAAACAACTGGCTGATGAGTATATCGACAAGTTGACACATCATTTTATCTATAAGAACGATGAAACCTCGCTGGCTAACTATTGCGCCTCTATCACGATGTACCCCTGGCTCATCGGTGGCACGGTCTCCATTGGTGGAAATTCAACGGCTCCCACCAACCTGAAGTCATATTGCGGTGGGTTCGTCAATATGGTATTCATGGTTTCATCGATGCTCAGCGGTGCCTGCGCTACCCCTGAGTTCTTGATGTATATGAACTATTTCATCGGCAAGGAGTTCGGATTAGACTACTACAAACATGCAGAGGAGGTGGTAGACCTCTCGCTGAAGCGCCGCACGCTTGACAAGGTCATCACCGACTACTTCGAGCAGATTGTCTACACCCTGAACCAGCCCACTGGTGCTCGTAACTATCAGGCCGTGTTCTGGAACGTAGCCTATTACGATCGCTACTATTTCGAGAGCATTTTTGGTGAGTTCTATTTCCCCGACGGCTCAAAGCCTGACTGGGATGGCCTTTCCTGGTTGCAGAAACGCTTCATGAAGTGGTTCAACAAAGAGCGCACAAAGACTCTGCTTACCTTCCCTGTTGAGACGATGGCTCTGTTGGTCGATGAGAATGGTGAGTGTAAGGACAAAGAATGGGGCGAGTTCACGGCTGAAATGTACAGCGAGGGTCATTCGTTCTTCACCTACATGAGCGACAATGCCGACTCACTCTCATCCTGCTGCCGTCTGCGCAACGAAATTACCGACAACGGTTTCAGCTATACCTTAGGAGCCGGTGGTGTCAGCACTGGTTCGAAGAGCGTGCTCACCATCAATCTGAACCGTTGCATCCAGTATGCCGTCAACCACAAACTGGACTACTTGGAGTATCTGGGCGAGACGATTGACCTCTGCCATAAAGTGCAGACGGCCTATAACGAGAATTTGAAAGAGTTGCAACAGCATGGTATGTTGCCCCTCTTCGATGCCGGCTACATCAACATCAGTCGCCAGTATCTGACCATTGGCATCAATGGTCTGGTGGAGGCCGCAGAATTCATGGGCCTGAAGATTACACCCAATGATGAATATATGCACTTCGTACAGGGCATCTTAGGCTTGGTAGAGAAATATAACAAACAATACCGCAGCAAGGAACTGATGTTCAACTGCGAAATGATTCCGGCAGAAAATGTGGGTGTGAAACACGCCAAGTGGGACCGTGAAGACGGCTACTTCGTGCCTCGCGACTGCTACAACAGTTACTTCTATGTGGTGGAAGACGAGTCGTTGACCATCCTCGACAAGTTTAAACTGCATGGTGCTCCCTACATTGAGCACCTCACGGGCGGCTCAGCCCTGCACATGAACTTGGAGGAACATCTGTCGAAAGACCAGTATCTGAAGTTGCTCAAGGTTGCAGCCAAGGAGGGATGCAACTACTTCACGTTCAACATCCCCAACACAGTGTGCAACGAATGTGGCTATATTGACAAGCGTTATCTACACGAATGCCCCAACTGTCATTCGAAGAACATCGACTACATGACCCGCATCATCGGCTATCTGAAGCGTGTGAGCAACTTCTCGCAGCCTCGTCAGGAGGAAGCAGCACGCCGCTACTATGCCCATGCCAACTAAGCCAACGGCAAACAGTTAGATGCTTAAATACGTCAATACAGGCATTGTTTTTCAGGAAATACCCGACGAGGTGACGCTGGCCATCAACATCAGCAATTGTCCCTGTCGCTGTCCGGGTTGTCACAGTCAGTATCTTTGGGAAGACATCGGCCTACCTCTTGACACGGATGCCATTGATGCATTCGTGTCGAAATATGGTCAAGACATCACTTGCATTGCCTTTATGGGCGGTGATGCCGATCCCAAGGGCATTAATCTGCTGGCTCAGTACATCCATGAAGAGCATCCGCAGTTCAAGGTAGCATGGTATAGTGGCCGCATCCGTATACCTGCCATTGTCAACAAACCCGATTTTGACTACATCAAGATAGGCCCCTTCATTCGCCACTTAGGCGCATTGAAGGAGCCTACCACCAATCAACGTCTCTATCGCAAGACCGACCAAAACAATTTCGAAGACATCACGTTCCGTTTCTGGAAAGACAGCCACCATTTTTAAGTAACGTGAGGATCAGTCACTTTAATATGGAAACAAACGCTAAAAGCCTTGAAACGAAGTGTTTGAAGCCTCCAAACGGGTGGTTTGAAGGCTTCATTCATTCCTCATTTCGCACTATACAGATGAAGCCAATGTCTTCCAACATTCGTCCAAAATGTCATATTCTTAACCTGAGTTCGACCTAAGAATCATGCAATAAGTTTCTTAGGTCGAACTCAGGTATTCTTACAGCGTCAAGCGATATAGAAAGAGGGGATACCTGTTTGGTATCCCCTCTTTTATGAATTACTTACCAGCACTTAGAAGTCTATGTGGTCCAGCGAGTCATTGAAGTCTTTGGGCTCATGGTTCTCAGCGGGATCGCGATAGGGCTCGCTTTCCTGCTGCTCCGGACGGGGACGATGCTCACCGCGTTCTGGACGAGGACGACGTTCACCACGTTCTGGACGGGGACGACGCTCAGGACGCTCACGGCGACGCTGCTGCGGCTCCACATAGTCGGCGGGTTTCTCCATCAGCACACGATGGGAAAGCTTATACTTACCTGTCTTCGGGTCAATCTCAAGGAGCTTCACCTGAATGTGGTCACCCTCCTTGATACCAGCCTCTTCAACAGTCTCAAGGCGCTTCCAGTCTATTTCAGAGATATGGAGAAGACCATCCTTGCCAGGCATAATCTCAACGAAACAGCCATAAGGCATGATGCTGCGCACAACACCGTCGTAGACCTCACCCACCTCGGGAATAGCCACGATGGCTCTGATCTTGGCCAATGCAGCGTCGATGCTATCCTTGTCGGGACCAGACACCTGCACCTTGCCCACACCATCGGTCTCCTCAATAGTGATGGTCGTGTTGGTGTCTTCCTGCATCTGCTGAATGATCTTTCCACCAGGGCCAATGACAGCACCGATGAACTCCTTAGGAATCTCAATCTGCACGATGCGAGGCACCTGAGGCTTGAACTCAACACGAGGCTCGGCAATGGTATCGGTGAGACACTTCAGGATGTGCTCACGGCCAGCCTTTGCCTGCATCAGAGCTTTCTCAAGAATGTCGAACGACAGACCATCGCACTTGATATCCATCTGAGTAGCCGTCAGACCATCCTTCGTACCAGTGGTCTTGAAGTCCATATCGCCCAGATGATCCTCATCACCGAGGATGTCGCTGAGCACAGCATACTTCTCTTCACCAGGGTTCTTGATCAGACCCATAGCGATACCCGATACGGGCTTCTTCATAGGTACGCCAGCATCCATCAGGGCAAGAGTACCTGCACACACAGTAGCCATTGAAGAAGAACCGTTAGACTCAAGGATTTGACTTACCAAACGCACGGTATAGGGGAAATCTTCCGGAATCTGACCTTTCAGACCACGCCATGCCAGATGGCCATGTCCAATCTCACGACGGCCTACACCACGCTGGGCCTTGGCCTCACCGGTGCAGAACGGTGGGAAGTTATAGTGCAACAGGAAGCGCATATAGCCGCGATCCAACACATCGTCTACCAACTTCTCATCGAGCTTCGTACCGAGGGTACAGGTAGACAGCGACTGCGTCTCACCACGAGTGAAGATGCTACTTCCGTGAGGCATTGGCAGGGGAGAGACCTCGCACCAGATGGGACGGATCTCGTCAGTCTTACGACCATCGAGACGGACACCCTCATCAAGGATGCAACGACGCATGGCATCGCGCTCCACATCGTGATAATAGCGATCCATCATTGCCTCATATTCATCCTTGGAGATCTCCGAATCAGCCGTAATCTCAGGATGAGACTCGAAATATTTTTCCTTGAAATCAGCGAGAATCTTCTCAAAAGCCTCGGCACGCTGATGCTTCTCCAAAGCCTGCTTGGTCACCTCGTAAGCAGCCTGATAGCAGTCCTTGTTCATCTGCTCGCGCAAGGCCTCGTCGTTCACCTCGTGGTCATACTCACGCTTCACATCCTTGCCCAGTTCCTTGCTCAGTTCTGCCTGCAATTCGCACATCGGCTTGATGGCCTCCATAGCGGCCTTGAGAGCACCGAGCAGATCCTGCTCAGAGACTTCCTTCATCTCGCCTTCCACCATCATAATGTTCTCAGCCGAGGCACCAACCATGATGTCCATATCGGCCTCCTTCATCTGCTCGAAGGTGGGATCAATCACATACTCACCATTGACACGTGCCACACGCACCTCACTGATAGGGCACTCGAAGGGAATATCTGAACATGCCAATGCGGCTGAGGCAGCGAAGCCTGCCAAAGCATCGGGCTGGTCAACACCATCAGCAGAGAGCAGCATGACGCTCACGAAAACTTCTGCATGATAGTTGCCGGGGAACAGCGGACGGAGCACGCGGTCCACCAGACGACTGGTAAGGATTTCTGAATCAGAGGCTTTGCCTTCGCGCTTAGTGAATCCACCGGGAAAACGGCCGGCGGCACTATACTGTTCACGATAGTCCACCTGCAAAGGCATAAAATCGGTTCCGGGAACTGCATCTTTTGCGGCACAAACGGTGGCGAGCAATACGGTGTTGTTCATGCGAAGCATAACCGCGCCGTCGGTCTGTTTTGCCACTTTCCCGGTTTCAATGGTGATGGTTCTGCCATCAGCCAATTGAAGGGTCTTTGTAATTACGTTCATCTTGTTTTAAAACATCTAATAAATAAAATAGAGCAATAGCCGAAACGCTATCGCGCAATAACTGTGCAAAGGTACACATTATCACATAAATAATGAAAGCAAATACTAATTATTTACTTTTTTTAACCTGAACCCCTCAGGTGGATTCTCCTATCCCGCCATCATCCAAGGCCACGATGGTATGCTTCACTGTACCTACACTTGGCTGCGCAAACGGATAGCCTACAAACAGTTAGATTTTCGCTAAGAAATGTACGTGAGCAAATTGACAACTTAACAAAAACTTACTTTATACCAAAGTATCGTTAATATTTTTTCAATATTAAAACATTTCTCCACGATTACTACCCATTGTTTGGAAATTCCCATCCCGTCGTAGTTGTAGGACATAGGTAAGAACAGCACTATAAATATGCTAAGGATTATCTTTGGAGAAAATCTCGTCCTTGACAAATCCCCCTCGAATATCATCTTTCATTTCTTTAGCAGGATTCCAACCTTTACCATAATAGAAGAAAGTCTGATAAGTACCATCTGGTACTGGAAAGAAATAAGAATCTCCTGCACCAATATATCCATGTTGTATTACCTTTCCATCTTTATTGTTTTCCTTGATAATAACAACTATATCACTTTCCTTTGGTGCAGTCACTTCAATTCCCGAGCACTGATTATATGGGCATTCATAATTCTTTCCATAATATTTCGTATATGGAGCCGTTCCTGTTGTCAGAGTATTATCCATGCACTGCTTATCTTCTTCCGACAAGCCTTCTTGAATCTCGAAAGAATGATCATCTTCTATTTGTGGCTCATTACATTTAGTAACACAAAAAACTATTGCAAAAGCAACTAATATAAAACAGCCACAGCCATAATTGTTTCTCAACATAATTCTACTTTATTACTATTAATAACAAATCTTGCACGGAATTCGTTTTATCGATTTTGCATATTCCAACGTAACCTTTTTAATCTCTGCCTGACACTTATTAAGTCCTCTGCAACCACGATTACAATGATAACTATACGCTTTTTTGCCAGTGCAGATATATACAGACGTGTCACCCTCTACCTTATTTAGCGTATAGGGTGACACAATGTTTATTGTTGAGAAATACACGAATAACAAAACTTCTTTTGTCATTAGTTTTCCAAGAAGCTTTTGATAATGGTCTGCGTATTTACAGGCAAATCCGTCTCTGCAACAGTGATTTCTTGTACCCCCATTGCTTTTAGCCAATTCTCAAGAACAAGCACCAACTGATCACGATGATTTATGTCGTATGGATTTACCTCAAGAATACACACCTCTAAATCTTCAAGACCCGTGCGCTTCACTATTAATGAAGCATTCTTATCTTTCAAAGTAGTAGAAGTTATATAAGAATATGAATTCCCGTCCTGCATTTTGTGATACTTATCATAAAGATAACCGTCTGTCAGTATTACAAGTATATTACGGAATCCTTTGCGAATACACTGAGTGTCCACATTTTTGTTGCTGAAGAAATCCCAGATATCACATCCAGTCCAGTTATTTGCTTGTATTGTCTTGTCGTATATGGCATCTAAGTTTCTCATGAACTTCTCTTTCATTTCATCAAGTGCTATTCTCTTATCTTTGCCTTGATATTTCATAATATCAAGACTAAGGTCTGCTGCAAGGGTTGCAATGCCTGAATTATCTGGAGCAGGATAAAAGAAAACTTTTATGTTGTTCTTGCTCTGTAAAATCTGAGGGCCAGATGTTTGCTCCTTGAAACAATCCGCGATATAATCAATAATAGCTAAGTCGCGGTCTTTCTGCGAAAGATTCATCTTGCGGCCACGCGCGTCTTCTGTACGTATCAGTCGGTCTGACAAATCAAGATAGATAGAGATATTTAGAGGTGCTTTAGCTGCCGGAACTGTTTTAATATCATCATCTCCCCCACCTGTTTTTGGTCCTCCGCATGAATAAATGCTTCCGCAGAGCAATAAAGCACATATTGCAATTAACATGTTTCTTGTTTTCATAATTATTGGATGTTTTTTTAATTTAGTAATGCATTTATAGTGTTTTCGAATGTTTCGTGAGCATCCTGTTGTTCTCTCTGATTCTTTCCGAGTACATTCATCTGGGCAGCCCATCCCGTAAAGAAGTTAGTCATTTCTGTGCGGATAGCATCTTTGTCAATAATAACGGTTCTGCTCAATTGTAGTGTCAGTTCTACTACATTGTTATTTAGCCCATTGATTTGATTGTTCAGGGTTTGCTCTTTTTGCTTTTCTTCATCAATTTCAGTTTCCAATACTCTTATTTGTCTTTCAATGGCCCTAATATTGACAAAGTTCAAATCAAGTTGGGCATAAGCACTCATAGTCATATCAAAAACAATACCCCAGATGATATAAACGATGAATCCACAGAAAATAACTGTCCACGTATTAATGTCACTTGTAGCCTCCGCAAGACCATATGGGCTGTCCAAATCTGCCGTACCAATAATGACTTCCACCATATGCAGATTTTTACCTATCATATAAGCCAATATGGCATCAAATACAAATGTAACGCATAATATCGCTGACATTTTAAAGTATTTCGTCCAAGACTTCTGAATAGCGAAGAAGTGAAGGCAAAAGCCCAGTCCCATAAATATCACGGGAGCACACAAAACGAAACAAAGTTCCGTAACACTTGCTTCCAAAGCCCTGCTAAGTGCTTGTGCATCAAACGTCGAATTTAGGACAGTGTCACTCGCACCGAAATCCTTGAAAAAGGCAGAATAGAACGTGGAACTATAAAATAAAAACAGATAAAATGTCAATGGTATTAGAATCACTAATCCAATTATCAGTTTCAACTTAGCAGCCTTGTTGACTTCATAAGCTTTATTTCGCAGTTCTCGTTTTTCTTCGTTTAGTTCTGATATTTTATCTTTCTTGTCTTCTTGTTTCTGTTTGCAGTCATTCAACTGGCCATTCAAGGCCCCAATGTCATTTTGCTTTTGCTCTATTTGACATCGTACTTTCCGTCGTTCTTCCTCCTGTAACGCTTCGTTTTCAACCTGCTCTTTGTGAATATAGTTATAAACATTGTGCAGATACGGCCTCAGTGTTAAGCATGCACCATCGGCAATAGCACAAATTCGCAATCCCCAGTGGTGGTAAGTTTCTCCCTCTTGTCGGTTATTGGGATTCTGTGCTTGAGGAATAGATGTCTGTTGAGTAGTTTTAGCTGCATCTGAACCGAATATGTTTTTTAGTGTAATCATAGTTTTTACTTGTTAAGTTCATTAATAACATCCTTTTCATCTACATTACTCTTAGCTTTGTCTAACAAAAAGTCTACCAATTCATCGACACTATCCTCGTTGACGCCATACTTAATAGCGTAACGACGGAGCATATTACGTTCCGAGTCTTCAAGCACTCCGTCTGCCCATGCAATAATCGCCATTTCATAAAGTACGGCAATTCGTTCCTCTAACAGTTCAGGAATCACCCAAGATACACCAGCCGACTTTATGCCCTCATTGATATCCGCTTCAGAAAGCCCATAGTTCTCCAATCCAATCCGATAAAGAGTCTCCATCTCTTTCGGATGTACGATACCGTCGGCAATGACCATACAATAAAGGTCAAGGAACCGCATTTTCATTTTTGCACTTGTTTCCATTTTTGTTTTTTCTTTTTGCGACACTCGGCAAAAAGAAAGGTGTGAATCAACTCTGTTGTTACCTCACGGTATCGCCAAACACCTGTATCCATACAACAGCGAAGCCCACACCCCGAAAGGTGTAAGCATTCGCTTCCCACTGTTGATGGATACTTTCTGAATTTGGCGATTTCTGAGGTACCTCAAGTAGAAGCAAACACTTCCTTTATCCTTATGTCATGTTAAATTTTACGTCATATCACTTATTTTTTACCATGCTCACATGAGCAGATGCAAAGGTAGAAAATAATTTTCAATCGGCAAAAGATCCAACAAGAAAAATTACGTTATTTCGTAATAATAGAGTCGTCGTAAGAATTTAACAATTCATACTACTCAAAAAACATTTTTCCAAGAAAAAATATTGTTTTATAACGTCATAACGTCACTTTTTGATATATATCATTGAATATTAGTTGTTTGCAAAGTGACGTTATGTGTTTGAAACGTCACTAAACATCACTAAACGTCACTTTTTGGTGATATAATGCTCTCCAGAAGCCTCATTGAGGCAGTCAGTTGGGGCGTGTATTGACTTATACTGATATAGGTAGACACATTTAGTAACAATTAAAATGTGTAATAT
>CAMWKM010000024.1 GCA_947174835.1 uncultured Prevotella sp. | reverse complement strand
TCATAGATATGCATTATCATTATACTGGTTAGGCGAAAAATATTCTTCCTGCAGAGACTTTTTAAAAGCAAAATATTATTTAAAAAAATCATTTGACCTTATCACTCATTTATCTAAAGAAAATTGGTTAGGGAGGGCAATTGCTGATGAGTTGGCACGCATTGCATATGAAGAAGAAGATTTCATTTCTGCAATTCGTTATAAAGAATATAGTTTGGGAGTCACAAATGACAATATAGATTTCTCCCAAGAGTCTATATTACAAACAGGATATTCTGTTCTCGCAGATTATTATACAAAAATAGGGAATTGGGATAAGGCCTTACAAATTAAGAAAGCTATAATATTATCCTGGGGAGAAAAATTCAATAGAAATCCCCCAGAGTCCATTGGATATAAATCTGCTGTACAATCATATACATCTACCCTTACTAATTCTGGAAAATACAAAGAAGCTTTTCGTATTTACACTCAACTTATAAAAACAGATTTACTCAGCAAAATGGATTTGATGAATCTTGGTTGGCATTTTTATAATTTGAGAGATTATCAAAAGGCTTTGGTGTGTTACCAATCAGCCATGAAAGATAATGATTTTATTTTTAGTAATGATTTAAATCAGTTAGCCATATGCTATGCCGCATTAGGGGATTACGGAAATGCTATTCAATCCCTAAAAAAATGCATAGCAAAAACAGATCCAACAAAATTGTCGTATAGCACTGCCTTTAATGGATTTGCTTCATATACAACAACACTTTCCAACTTATCTAGTATATTCAATCAGGACGAAGAATATGATAGTGCATTAGTGTATGAAAAGAAAAGTTTGGAATTAAAGAAAAAGTATTTTTCTCAACATAGCAATGAAATTGCGTATTCTTATATGAATATAGGGATAGCTCTTGGTGGAAAGAAACAATGGGAAGCAGCAATTGAAAAATTGCAGTATAGTTATGATATTTTCAAAAAGCAGCGACAAAAATATTTGTACCATAGAACTCTATCATTTCTTTCAAAATATTCTTTTAATTTAGGTCAGTATAATGATTTGGACAAGTACATAACAGAACATATGCAGTCTGCTAGTGAAGAATTGCAATCTACTTTCCAAGAACTTATTTATGACGAGCGTTCTATATATATAAAGGAGTATTCGAATTTAATGAATCAGCAGATACCTAAATATGCTTATTATACACATTTGCCTACGTTGGTAGAAGCATCACACAATGCCTCTTTAATGATGAAAGGTGCATTGCTGAATTCTGAAAATAGTGTAAAAAAGGTTGTGGAAGAGAGTAACGATGATTTGTTGAAAGACTTATGGTATGAACTGAAAGCAGATAGGTATATTCTGAGTAAACAATTAGAAAAAGACTCTCTTTGCCGAAAACTCAATGTTGATTCTTTACAGAATGTCATCTATAATCTGGAAGATTCACTTATTGTAAGATGCAAAGAATATGGAGACATAACTCAAAGTATGAAAATAATATGGAAAGATGTTCAGGCAGCACTACAACCAGAGGATGTTGCTATTGAGTTCCTATCATTTCCAATAAAAAACGATAGTGTGATGTATGTAGCTCTAACTCTTCGCAAAGATTACGATACCCCTAAAATAACAATCCTTTTCGAGGAAAAGCAATTGAGAAACGTACCTGATACAACGTATTTTCATTGCAATGAAATGACCGATTTAATCTGGCGACCATTATTTTCAGAATTGGAATCAATAAGGAACATATATTTTTCCCCATCAGGAGCATTATATAATATAGGTATAGAATATCTACCTAACATGGAGAACTATAATCTGTATCGGTTGTCTTCTACTCGCGAATTGGTTGTTAATAATAAACAAGAACAGACTAATAATACTGTTTTATATGGCGGACTTGATTATTACGCCAAACTTGATGCGCCGAAAGGTAATGACGATTCTTGGAAGGATGATACATTTATAGATCATGCAGATGTCAGAAGGATGAACTTGCGTGGAGGTATGGGGGCACTTCCACAAACAAAAGTTGAAGTAGAGCAAATAGGAGAAGAACTTAACAAGGCAAAATGGCCTTATCAAGTGTTTATGGACGAAAAAGGTACAGAAGAGTCTTTCAAATCCTTATCAGGAAAGAAAATCAAAAATCTACATATATCCACTCATGGATTTTACTATACAAAAGAAGATGCAGATAATCTTGGTTATGATTTTCTACAATTGATGGGAAACCACTCATCATTTGAAGATAAATCTTTGACTCGCTCTGGTCTTATTATGGCTGGTGCTAACCATATTTTGGAGGGTGAAGAATTGCCTGATAATATTGAGGATGGCATTTTGACAGCTAAAGAAATTGCGGATGTGGATTTGCGTGGGCTTGACCTTGTCGTTCTGTCTGCTTGCCAAACAGGGTTAGGCGACATCCTACAGGGAGAAGGTATTTTAGGCCTACAGCGTGGCTTTAAGAAAGCTGGTGCGAATTCCATTTTGATGAGCCTTTGGGAAGTAAATGACGAAGCAACCCAAATATTAATGACGCAGTTCTATAAGAACTTGCTTTCAGGTCAAAGCAAATACGACTCCCTGAAATCTGCTCAGAAATATCTACGAGAGTATGACAATAGGCGATATGATGCTCCGAAGTATTGGGCTGCGTTTATATTGTTAGATGGAATAAAATAACTTTAATCTTTTATACAACAGGATACAATCTGCTTATATATATTATCGTACATCTCTTTATAGTTGTCACATTGTTCTGACCAATCATATCCTTTCAAAAAGGATATATCCCAAACACAAATATAAAGACATGCCATAGCATAAAGCTGGCTAGTAGGTTCGGGATTTATCTTTTCAAAGTATTTTTTTAGACGTTTAAATGAACTTCGATGTGTTTCTACATCATCTGTTCTTGGTGAAGACATAATCATTGAGCACAATCCCATCAGAATGCCCATTTGTACTGTTAACTCAGAATCTTTGTATGGAGGTGTTAATATCGTATCAAATGCCCACAAGTCCGCATCATACTCTTGTTTGTATGAGTTTTCTCCTAAAAGCTCACCTCTATGCTCAAGAACAACATGAGCAGTTTCATGACACATAATATAATTCATTGCATAGAGAAATAATTGATTTGCAAAATTAACACTCTCATCTTTATCATGCTCTTGGGGAGTTGGAACTTCTGACGGCCATTCAGAATAGATTTTTATTAGCGACATAGCATACTCACGTGCCTTTTCCGCAATTACAATAGCTTCTCTATCTATCTCATTGTCCACCCCATTTTGTTTGTTCTGTTGGTGTATGACCACTGCCTTTTCATAAGAAACAAGTCCATAATAACACATACACCAGAGATAGCAAAGGAAGCATTCATTATATGTCATTTGCCCTGCAGTTATCAGTCCCATAATCAATAAATCTTTCATGAGCATTGTCAAGTCGAATATTTCGTTGTAACTTCCCACTTTTTATGAGTTCTTCACAAAGTCCATAAAAATATTCGTTCGTTTGCTCAAACCTTCCTGTTAGATATTCTAGCAACCACCTAATCGGAGTTTTAATTTCTGTATTCATTGTTCTATTCTATTATGTCCAAAAGTTCTGCCGCTTCTTTTCTTCCATTCTCAGCCAATGGTTTCAGCAGTTCTTTTGCTTTATCAACATTCTTATCTTTTATATAGGCCAATGCCAAATACCAAACAATATCATTTTTATAATAACTGTAATCCACGTAATCTTCATCATTGGACTGGATGTTATCATAAATGGTTTGCAGACAAGCAATAATAGGAGCCATGTCTTTTTCCGTTCCTACCTTATTACATAGTTCTGCCAACTCTTTCTCAATGGCTTCATCATCGCCACCTCTGGAAGAAGAGATTTCGTATGGTGTATAATACTGATTGAACAGAGCATCAGTATCGGCTTGTCTATTCCAAATTATGGTTGCACCAAATATGAGAATGAACATAGCAGCAATAGACAAAGTCCACCTTACCACCTTAACAGTTTGAACCTTTTTCTTTGCAGAAAGGACAGCCTGAGTTACAGCGTCATCTTGTTTGGCCTGTTCTCCTTTCATTTCCTTAATGAGCAGAGCCATCATTTGAGCCTCCTCACGAAGTTTTTTATCGTTCTTGAGGTCATTTAAAAATACTTCGTTCTCTTCTGGAGTCATTTGCTCACGAATGTATCTTTCTATTCTCTCGCTATTATCTTTATTTGCCATAAAGCAGATTTTTTAATTTCTCTTTAAATGTTTGACGACACCTTGATGCTGCTGATTTTGCAGTATCGGCATTCTTTAAACCATATTGGTCAGCTATTGTTGCCCAACTCAATTCATTGGCATAAAAGCTCCAAAGTAATTCCCGACATCTGGTAGGCATATTACCAAGTGCATCGTGAACAAGTTGTTTTTTCTCATTGACAATAGATTCATGTTCATCACAAACCTGAAGAATGCTCTCAACTTTATGCATTGATACCGTGTCCTTTTGCTGTATATCATTCTCGTTAATGCCAACAACAATATGCTTACCTTGCCTGCTGATTGCTTTTAAGGACAGGTTCATGCAAATCTTCAGGAAATAGGGATAGTGAGGCTCGTTTATTTTCTTGGCCGCAATATTCTCGTATAAAGTAACGTATGAATCTTGGATAATATCTCGAAGACTCTCTTCTGATAAAACAGAATATCTCGACGAGAGTGTATTCATAGCCTTCTGTTCATAGTCCTTAATGAATTGTGCGAATATTTTTTCCATAGATAATCAAGGGCATTCTTCCATGACGAGCGTTTGTGTTCGCGGCCATCTGCCTTTTATTTTGGTTGAAGCTTCAATGCTGGCTTTGAACTTTTCTTTAGTTTTCTTGTCAAAAGATATTATACTTTTGAGTGCCTGCCATATATTGTATGACAGAGATCCGTATTCTTTACTTTCTATTCTGATTTCTGTATTTCGTTCATGAGACAGGCAAGCCTCAATAAACAATACGGGTGACATATCCGACGATGATGCTACGGAGTAGTGCCTAACAATTTCCTTAGAAGGGTTGAACTTTTTTCCTGTCTTACTTAACCCTTCATTTGTACCCCTAACGGTTTCTATGCCAACTCTTGACATTGTACCTGCATGACAGGCATCTATTGCCACATATACAATCCCTACAGCACCGATCTTTTTACGGAGCCTAATGATATACCCGTTCAATTCATCATCCGTAATATGACTTTCTCCCTGATAGCCATCTTCCGAGTACTCTTTTCCTGCATCAATTGGAACTAAAGCCTCATCCCAACCGTCCTTTTCGTCTATTGGCATTTCGTTCAATCCGTCTTCAACGGGCTGACCATGACAAGAAAAATGAATATAGATGATATCACCTTTCTTTGACCTATAGATAAAATCGTTGAGAGAGCTAAGTATACCTTGACGAGTTGCTTGTCCATTAATAAGACATTGAACTACAAAACCTTTCTTTTTTAATTCAGGAGTCAATAGTGCAATGTCTTCTGCACCATGTATGTTGTTCCACACTTTATATCCATTTTTACGATAATCAGAAATACCCACCATAAAAGCTCGTTTTCGTTGAGCATTACCAATAAAAGGCAATGCAACTATAAGAGCCAATATAAGTATCCATCTATTCATAAATCACCAATTTCGGTTACAAAAATAGCAAATATTTGGAAGAGGAAAAAGCCTTGGCAACTTTTTTTAACTGTATTTTAAGTTGTAGCAAGAGGCGAAATGCAGAGGATTGGATCTTTAGTCCTTTTATCATCTACATGGTATTGATTGCAATGATCACGTGAGACAGACACTGTGTTATATGTCATAATATTACACAAACAGCATCTAAGAATCTGGTTTATGAAGTGTAGAAATTGTTCATTATTTTAACCGTCACAAACTGGAAGTTGCTTTGGAGCCTCCAAACACATCGTTTGAAGCCTGCAAACCAACCGTTTGAAGCCTCCATTCACCCCGTATTCAGCATTCATAGACAAAGACCGATTTTTTACTCAGACAAGCATTTCTGATAAACGACAAGCATTAATTCTTTCGGAACTGTCTTTTGTTACAGCCTTTTTTTGTAACTTTGCATCCGGAATCAGATAAAACAACAAAGAAAACATGAAAAGAATAGGACTGATAGCACTGGCCGCCTTAGCTCTGACGGCCTGCGACAAAGGAGACACCTTCACCGTGAAGGGCACCATCGAGGGTGCCAAGGACAAAACACTCTGCCTGCAGAACAAGACACTGAGAGGAGCCGTGATTCTCGACAGCGTGAAATTGGGCGAAGACGGCCACTTTGAGTTTCAGGCCAAGGCACCTGCCACACCCGACTTCTACCAACTGACGCTTGACGGACAGAGCATCAACTTCTCCATTGACTCGACCGAGACTGTCAGCATCACGGCCCGTCAGCCAGGCATGGGCTCCAACTATGAGGTGAGCGGTTCAGACAACTGCGAAAAGATTCGCCAACTGGCACTGAAGCAACAGGCATTGCAACAAAACGTGCAGACGCTGATTAACAGCAGTTCGCTTTCCCGTGGAGAAATGGCCGACTCACTGAACCGTATGGTGGCGCATTTCAAGGAGGACGTTGCTTTCAACTACATCTATCAGTCACCGGCTTCGACCTATGCCTACTATGCCCTGTTCCTCACGCTGGGCGGACAGAACATCTATGATCGACAGAACGCTAACGATCTGAAAGCATTTGCTGCCGTGGCCACCAGCTGGGACACTTTCTATCCTGAGTCCGACCGCGCCAAGCACTTGCACAACACGGCTATCAAGGGACTGACCGACAACCGCATCGCCACCGCTCGCGAACAGCAGATGGCATTTGATGAAAGCAAAGTGGTGAACACGGGAGTACTGAATCTGGAACTGGCCGATGCCAAGGGCCACACACACACGCTGACCGAACTGAAGGGACAGGTGGTGCTGCTCGACTTCCACGTTTTCAGCACAAAGGAGTCGGCTGCCCGCATCTTGCAACTTCGCGAATTGTATAACAAGTACCACGCACAAGGACTGGAGATCTACCAAGTATCGCTCGATGCCGACGAACACCTGTGGAAGCAGGCCACTCAGGCACTGCCCTGGATTTGTGTCTACGATCCCAATGGTGCCTCGGCCGTGAGGTACAACGTGCAGACCATTCCCGAATACTTCCTCATTGACCGCGACAATACATTGCAGAAACGGTCGTCGCAGATTGACGACCTGGAAAAGGCCATCAAAGGCTATCTATAAAAGAAACATATCAGAAACTTGCCAGCCAAGCCTTCAACTCAAGCAACATCTCGATGTGGAAGGCAAACGAATCGCGATAGCCCCATCCGTGACCACCCGAAGGATAGATATGCATCGTGGCAGGTACATCGTGGCGGTAGCACTCAATGTAGTAGTTGGCACCATTGGCGGGTAGCACTGCCACATCGTCGTCGCTCAAGGCTAAGAAAGCGCGAGGTGTCTGATGTGAGACCTGTAGGTCGTTGCTGAACTCCAGAACCAGGTTTTTCTTCGGCTTCTCACCCAAGAAACTGACCATTGAACCTTTGTGGGTATAACTGGGATCCATCGTGATGACGGGATAGAAGAGGATTTGGAAATCGGGACGGGCATCACCCTTTGAATGGGTAGCAAGGGTCGAAGCCAAATGGCCACCGGCCGAGAAGCCCATGATGCCCACTTGCCGGGTGTCTATATGCCAGGCCTGCGCATTGCGTCGCACCATCTTCATCGCCTCCTCGGCATCGCTGACAGGCACATGGTAATTGCCATGAGGCATACGATACTTCAACACGAACAAGGCGATGCCCTGCTGATTGAAGAACGAGGCCCATTGGGTGCCTTCGTGCTCCATCGACAAACGGCTGTAACCACCACCCGGACAGACCACTACAGCACGCCCTGTGGCCTTCTTCTCATCGGGCAGAAAAACAGTCAACTGAGCCTTGTCCTGCGCATCACCGTTATTGTTGGGTGCACCGTTAGGCCAAATGTCTATCACTTTCTGAGCAGAAATTGTCATTGTCATAAATAATGCGGTCAATAGGAAAAAGATACGTTTCATCATGTCCGGTTTGAAATTTGCTTGCAAAGTTAAGCATTTTAACTGACAAATGCGTATCTTTGCAAACAAAAAATAACAAGAACCATGCATCCACTCGACAAATTTGCCTTCTGTCCGGTCTGCGGAAGTCCGGCATTTGAGATCAACAACCAGAAAAGCAAGAAGTGTCGCGATTGCGGCTTCATCTACTATGCCAACCCTGTTTCGGCCACCGCTGCCTTCATCGTGAATGAAAAGAACGAGATGCTGGTGGTGCGTCGCGCCAAAGAACCGGCCAAGGATACGCTCGACCTGCCTGGCGGTTTCTGCGATATGTATGAAACAGTAGAGGAAGGGATGCGCCGTGAGATAGAGGAAGAGACGGGACTGAAGGTGCAGGACATCCGCTATCTCTTCTCTTCGCCCAACGTCTACCAATATAGCGGCATGGGCATCCATACCCTCGACATGGACTATCTGGTCCGTGTCAACAGCAGTGAGATAGCACCAGTCCATGCCGCCGACGATGCTGCCGAAGCCATCTGGCTCCCGATTGACGAAGTTAATCCTGCCGACTTCGGCCTCACCAGCATCCGCAATGCCGTGATCCGATTCCTGCATGAGAAGAATTTCCTGCAATAATTTGGCCAGTCCAATTATTATTCATATCTTTGCAGCAAACAAGGTGGTTACAATGAGAACATCACAAGAGTATATCAATTTGCTCAAGCAACATGCTACGGAACTGCACAATCAGTTTGGTATTACATCTATGCGGCTGTTTGGATCCGTTGCTCGTAATGAACATCGTGAGGGAAGCGACATAGATCTTTTTGTTACCATGCCCCCTAAATTCTATAATCATATCCTGGCAGCACAATATTTGGAAGAGTTGTTGGGATGTCCGGTAGACTTAATACAAGATCATAAAAACATTAGACAATTCTTTAAAGAACAAATAGAGCGCGATGGCATCACTGTCTTTACAGGAGCTTAGAATTATTAAAGATCAGTTACAGCAAATACGAGAAGCCATCCACAATCTTGAATTGTGGAATGAGTCTCTTACGAGTGTTGACGAATTGCTCTCGTCGCCAAACGGTATGAAGACATTGGCAGCTGATTGTATGTTAATAGAAGCTATTGGTGAAGGTATTAAGCGAATTGACGAGCGTACCTACCAGCAATTGTTGCCACATCGCCCCGAAATTCCATGGAAAGCTGTAAAGGGTATGCGAAACCATATTGCACATGGCTATTTCGATATAAACACTGATTTAGTCTGGGATGTGGTCAAAAACGACTTAATTCCCTTACGCGATGCCATTGACTATTTTATAGAGCATCTTTATGAAATAGTACCCTTTGATTCATCTCAATCTTAAATTACATTACAGAGTGTATCGGTGCATAGCACCTTATAAATCTCATTAGAAAGAACAACACTCGGCAACGTGAAACGTTAAGAAAACAAAAAAACGACTATATATATAAGGTGGAAGCAAACTTTTTGCTTACTTTTGCACCCTCTAAACCTAATAGAGAGCAGAAATTAAGCAATAAGAAAAAATATGCAGAAGAATTTAGTTATCGTGGAGTCGCCTGCCAAAGCCAAGACTATAGAGAAGTTCCTTGGTGCCGATTACAAGGTGATGTCCAGTTACGGACATATCCGCGATCTGAAAAAGCGTGAACTGAGTATCGACGCCAAGACACTGGAACCTGAATACGAGATTCCGGAAGAAAAGAAAAAACTGGTCAGTGAACTGCAATCGCAAGCACAGAAAGCCGGTCAGGTGTGGCTCGCATCCGATGAGGACCGCGAGGGAGAGGCCATTTCATGGCACCTATGCGAGGTGTTAGGGCTCGATGAACAGAAAACCAAACGTATCGTGTTCCACGAGATTACCAAGCCGGCCATTCTGGCTGCCATCGAGAATCCGCGCACATTAGACATGAATCTGGTGAACGCCCAGCAGGCTCGTCGCGTGCTGGATCGTCTGGTAGGCTTCAAGCTGTCGCCCGTGCTGTGGCGAAAAGTAAAGCCCGCCCTGTCGGCAGGTCGTGTGCAAAGTGTTGCCGTAAGACTTATTGTGGAACGCGAGCGCGAGATACAAGGCTTCAAGTCTGAGACCTACTATAGCGTCAACGGTGTGTTTGGCATCACCAATGCCGACGGTTCACAATCGGAGGTCAAAGCCACACTGGGCACCCGCTTCAAGACGGAGCAGGAAGTGAATCAGTTCCTCGAAAAGTGCAAGGAGGGAACTTTCACCATCGAATCTATCCAGAAGAAGCCGCTGAAGCGTACCCCTGCACCTCCCTTCACCACATCAACCCTCCAACAGGAGGCAGCCCGCAAGCTGGGCTTTACCGTCAGTCAGACCATGATTGTGGCACAACATCTGTACGAAAGCGGTCTCATCACCTATATGCGTACCGACTCGGTCAACCTGTCGAGCTTCTGCATCAACGCCTCAAAGGAGGAAATCACCAAACTATACGGTGCTGAATACAGCAAGGTGCGGCAATATCACACCAGTTCCAAGGGGGCACAAGAGGCTCACGAGGCCATCCGTCCCACTTATATGGACCATGCTACTATCGACGGCACCAGTCAGGAGAGACGCCTTTACGAACTCATTTGGAAGCGCACGACTGCCTCACAGATGGCCGATGCCGAGATTGAGAAGACAACTGCCAACATCAGCATCAGCACGACCGACGAGGTCTTTGTTGCCCAAGGTGAGGTGGTGAAGTTCGATGGCTTCCTGAAAGTCTATCGCGAATCAGTGGACGACGATGAGGAAAGCCGCGATGAATCCTTCCATGTGCTGCCTCCTCTGAAAAAAGGACAGGAACTGACACGCCGCGAGATCTCTGCCACGGAGCGCACCAGCCAAGGCCCACAACGCTACACCGAAGCATCGCTCGTCCACAAACTGGAGGAACTGGGCATCGGTCGCCCCTCTACCTACGCTCCCACTATCTCTACCATTCAGCAGCGTGAGTATGTGACGAAAGGCGACAAGAAAGGCGAAGAGCATCAGTTTCTGGTTATCTCGCTGAAAGGTAAGCAGATTTTGCAGAAATATCGCACCGAAAACATCGGAAGCGACAAGGGCAAGTTGCTGCCCACTGACATCGGCATTGTTGTCAACGACTTCCTGATAAAGCACTTCCCTGGTATCATGGATTACAACTTCACTGCCAAGGTGGAGCAAGACTTCGATAAGATTGCCGAGGGCAAACAGCAGTGGAGCAAGATGATGAAAACTTTCTATAAGGATTTCGAGCCCATTGTTGAAGCCACCCTTAACGCCCGCTCAGAGCGCAAGGCCGGTGAGCGCCAATTAGGCATTGATCCGAAAACCAACAAACCTGTCTTCGTGAAAATCGGTCGATTTGGCCCCGTCGTACAAATTGGCTCGGCTGAAGACAAAGACAAGCCTCAATTCGCTCACCTGCCCAAGGAACTGAGCATGGAAGGCATCACGCTGGAACAAGCCCTCAATCTCTTCAAACTGCCTCGTATGTTAGGCGAATATGAAAATGAACCCGTCACCGTTGGTTCTGGCCGCTACGGCCCCTATGTGCTCCACAAGAAGCTCTACACTTCGCTGCCTAAGGGGGTTGACCCCTTGAGCATCAACATTGCCGAGGCCGTGAAACTCATTGAGGGGAAACGCAAGCAGGAGATACAGAAGCACCTGAAGACCTTTGACGAAGATGACAAACTCGAAGTGCTCAACGGTCGCTACGGCCCCTATCTGGCCTACGACGGCAAGAACTACCGCTTGCCTAAGGCAATGCACGAGCGTGCCAAAGACCTCACATACGAGGAGTGTATAAACATCATCAACAAGGGATAATGGTACGCATCATCCTGATCGGCTATATGGGAGCCGGCAAGACCACTATCGGCAAGGCATTGGCCAAGGAATTGGACATTCCTTTCTACGACCTTGACTGGTATATAGAGAGCCGACGCCACAAGACCGTCAGCCAATTGTTTGCCGAAGTAGGGGAAGAGGCTTTCCGCAAGATCGAGCACAATATGCTGCACGAGGTAGCCGAATTTGAGAATGTCATCATCAGCTGCGGCGGTGGCACACCTTGTTTCTTCGACAACATGGACTATATGAACCAGCAAGGACAGGTTGTCTACCTCAAAGCATCGCCCGAAGTGCTCTACAAGCATCTGCTCATGGGCAAAACCGAGCGTCCTCTGCTGAAAGACAAGACACCCGAACAACTCATCGGCTTTATCCACGAACAGCTGGAAAAACGCGAGGCCTTCTACTCCAAGGCGCAGTACACCCTCGACGTCAGCCTGATGGACAACTACGAGAAAATCAAGATAACCATAGAAAAGATTCGCGAACTACTGAAGATATGAAGAAATGGACCATTGACGACGCCCGTGAACTCTACAACATCAACGGTTGGGGCACCAGTTACTTCGGCATCAACGACGCCGGCAATGTCTACGTGACACCCTGTAAGAACGATACACAGATTGATCTGCGCGAAGTGATGGACGAACTGTCGCTGCGCGATGTCACTCCTCCTGTGCTACTTCGCTTCCCCGATATCCTCGACAACCGTATTGAGAAGACCTGGAGTTGCTTCAAAAAGGCTGCCGAGGAGTATGACTACAAAGGTGAGAACTATGTGGTCTACCCTATCAAGGTGAACCAGATGCAGCCCGTCGTCGAAGAGATTATTAGCCACGGACGTAAGTTCAACCTTGGTGTTGAAGCCGGCTCGAAGCCTGAACTTCACGCTGTTATTGCCGTACAATGCCAGAGCGACAGCATCATCGTCTGCAACGGCTATAAAGATCAGGGCTACATTGAACTGGCTCTGTTGGCCCAGAAGATGGGCAAACAGATTTTCATCGTCGTGGAGAAACTCAACGAACTGGACCTCATCGCTCGCGAAGCCAAGAAACTGGGCGTGCGCCCCAATATCGGCATCCGCATCAAACTGGCCTCAAGCGGCAGCGGAAAATGGGAGGAGAGCGGTGGCGATGCCTCGAAGTTCGGACTGACCAGTGCCGAATTGCTCGAAGCCCTCGAACTGCTTGACAAAAAGGGTATGCGTGATTGTCTGCGCCTTATCCATTTCCATATCGGGTCGCAGATCACCAAAATACGTCGCATACAAACTGCCCTACGCGAAGCCTCACAGTTCTATATCCAACTGCACAAGATGGGCTACAATGTCGATTTCGTCGACTGCGGTGGTGGACTGGGCGTTGACTATGACGGCACTCGTTCGCCCTCCAGCGAAAGTAGTGTCAACTATAGCATTCAGGAGTATGTCAACGACTGCATCTATACCTTTGTCGACGCAGCCAACAAGAATGGCATCCCCCACCCCAATATCATCACCGAGAGCGGACGTTCGCTGGCTGCCCATCATAGCGTGCTTGTCATCGACGTGCTTGAGACGGCCTCGCTGCCAGAAATGCACGAAGCGTTTGAACCTGATGAGAACAGTCACCAACTGGTGAAGGACCTCTACGACATCTGGGACAACCTGTCCCCACGCAACGTACTGGAGGACTGGCACGATGCTGAGCAGATTCGCGAAGAGGTGCTCGACCTCTTTTCCCACGGCATTGTAGACCTGAAGACACGCGCTGAGATTGAGGCTATGTACTGGAGTGTGTGCCATGAAATCAATGCCTTGGCCAAGAACCTGAAACATATTCCAGAAGAACTCATGAATATCGACAAGTTGCTGGCCGACAAATATTTCTGCAACTTCTCCCTATTCCAATCGCTACCCGACTCGTGGGCCATCGACCAGATATTCCCCATCATGCCCATCCAACGTCTTGACGAGCGGCCAACACGTAATGCCACTATTCAGGATATCACTTGCGACTCTGACGGTAAGATTGCCAACTTCGTCACCAACCGTCATAACTCCCACTCGCTACCCGTACACACACTGAAAAAGAACGAGGACTACTATCTGGGAGTCTTCCTCGTAGGAGCCTATCAAGAGATTTTGGGTGATATGCACAACCTGTTCGGTGACACCACCGCCGTACATATCTCCGTAAAAGATGGTCATTACCACATTGATCAAATCTTCGACGGTGAGACCGTAGCCGAAGTACTCGACTACGTGCAGTACGATCCCAAAAAGCTTGTCCGTCAACTTGAAGTGTGGGTTGCCAAGAGTGTCAAGCAGGGCAGGATAACCCTTGACGAGGGCAAGGAGTTCCTCAGTAACTATCGCAGCGGACTCTACGGCTATACTTATTTGGAATAAGCATCATGAAAGAACAATTATATGTCATTAAGGTAGGCGGTGCCGTTGTCGAAGACGAGGAACAACTCGCACAACTTTTAAAGGACTTCGCTGCCATCGACGGCCATAAAGTCTTGGTACATGGCGGTGGCCGCAAAGCCACGAAAACAGCAGAACGGCTGGGCATTGAGACAAAAATGGTGAACGGACGACGTATCACCGATGAAGCCATGCTGGAAGTTGTGACGATGGTCTATGGCGGACTGGTCAATAAAAATATAGTAGCTCGTCTACAGGCTATCGGTATCAATGCTATCGGTCTCACCGGTGCCGATGCTGACGTCATACGCTCCCACAAACGGCCGCCCGTCCAATGTGCTGCAACCGAGTCGCAACCAGTAACAACCATCGACTTCGGTTTCGTGGGCGATGTCGATACAGCCAACGGCTCTCTGCTCAGCAAACTTATCAGCGAAGGCGTCACGCCCGTTATGGCTCCCCTGACTCACGATGGACAGGGACATATCCTCAACACGAATGCCGACACCATTGCCGGTGAGACTGCCAAAGCCCTCGCCCCTTTCTTCGACGTGACCCTCATTTTCGCCTTTGAAAAACCGGGTGTGCTACGCAATGCCGACGATGACACTTCTGTTATCCCTACCATCACCCGTGAAGACTTTGAGCGTTATAAGGCCGACGGCACCATCAGTGGTGGTATGCTACCCAAGATAGAGAATGCACTGGCTGCCATCAATGCCGGTGTGCAGCGCGTCATTATCACCGGCGCCACCGCCATTGATGGAAACCACGGTACCACTATCTGCTGATTTTTCGGTCTATGGCAGTTCCTTGATATTCGGGAATTTCTTCCAGACCTTATCAGTATAATAGGTATTGAGTTGGCCTTTGGGCACATAAACAGTAGCTGTAAAAGCATCGAACGCTTTTTCTACGATGGGTGGATAGCGTTTGGGAGTGACGATCTTCACTAAATGGGTACATCCCTTGAAGGCATTCTCACGAAGCCGCTCGACGCTCTTTGGCAGGGTGACGCTCTGCAATGCGGTGCAATCCATAAAGGTGCCTGCCTCCACAAAGCGGACACCCTGTGGAATTTCTACTTCCTTCAGACCTGTGCAGCCCCTGAAAGCTTCTTTACCGATCTCTTCCATTCGTTCAGGAAATTCCACTTTCTGCAATGCCGTAACGCCGGCGAAAGCCTGCGGTGCCAAGTAGCGCACATTGGAAGGCATCACTGTATTCTTACAACCAGCCACAAGCATCAGTTTGCCCTTCCAAGTACAAATGATGGCATGGCAGTCTTTTCGTGAATCGTAATGTGTATTGGCAGTATCAACGCTGAGAGCCTCCAAGGCAGGACAATCGGCAAAAGCACCATAGTCAATAGTCACCACACCAGACGGTATAACGACTTCTTTCAACTTGTCAGCATGAGCAAAAGCACCGGCTTGAATCTCTTGTACACCTATAAAATAGCGAAACTCATTGAACGACTGCAAATTGCTACCACTGAAAACCAATCCGATACTGTCAACCTCAGCCGCATCAACGCTGGTCATCTCGGTAGCATCGGCCTCAATCCATCCCTGTTGACGGGCAATGGTGATAAGCGGCTCGTTGGTTTGGAGGGTGGCAATCACCTTCATCTCCACATCAGGCTTCTTCGACTCATCGGGACTACCCACAAAGTCGATGGCAAAAAAACATAAAACGAAAATGGCCAAGGCTGCTATACCGCCCAAGAACCAAATCTGTTTGAAGAAAGGAGTTTGTTGTTCTGTACTCATAACTATTGATTTTTAAAGGGTTATTTTTCTACAAAGGAAAAGCACGTGACGATCATCAGCCAAGGTTGTGGCAAAAATATAATCAGTACCGCCATCGGCCAGCCTCAGCCGTTTACGGAGTTCAGCCACCGAAAGAGGAAAATTCCTGACTGTCACATTAGCCTGACGGACATCATGCAACGTCGTCTTGAGTTCTTTCTTGTTCATTGATGATATAGCCGAAATCTGAAAACTACGACCAGGGAAATCAGCTATAAGGCTATCGGCCACAAAAAGATGGCTGTTGGGTGCCAACTGTTGCAGTCCGTAAGCCGCAGCCAACTCACTGAAACAGCCCGCTTTCATGATTGATGCATTGGGCTCGTAGAGGAATGTAGGCATAGACTCCCCTTCTCTCCAGAAGGGCGAAGCCGTCACTATAGCAGGTACTTCCCATACCACTCTATCATTAACGCAAAACAACTTGAGTTCTTTTTCGTTGCAAGCCTGCATGATCACCAGTAGCTCTTTGCACTCGTTCTGAACAGAGACAATATGCACCTCCCTGACAAAAGACTCGCCCAAATCATGAACAGCCTTGCGCCAGTCGAGCATAGGCGACAATTTCAGCATGACAAAGTCGGCTTTGCTGAGTAACTGCTCCTTGATATCAAGCACATTGGGCGTGCAGTCAGCAATGCCATAGGTGCGTCCCCCATGTTCGTTACGACGAGCAGGATCAAGGAAAATGACAGAAGCATGGTGTTCGAAACGATTTAGAAAATCGACTCCATCAGCGCAAAAGGTTTCTACACGACAGCCCATCGTCATAAAATTGGAAGCAGCAATGGCCTGCAAGTCAACATTATGCTCCACATGGATAGCCCGCTGAAATACTTTGCTCATCATCGTAAAGTCTACACCGAAGCCACCTGTCAAGTCAATAAGTGTGAGAGGCTGGGAATGGGAAGCCAACAATCGATGGCAGACATCAGCTTTATAGCAAGCTGTCTGCTCGCTGGAACACTGTTCTAAAGAAAGACTCACAGGATAGACAATCTCATCAAGAGCAGCCCACGTGGGCAACTTGCGCCGAGCTACCTGTCTGCCCGCTATCTGGCGCAACGCCAATGGCAAGTCAACTCCATTGTCGCGACCGCCCTGCAGAGCCAGTTGGCGCACATCAGCCTCAAGATTCTTCTTGATAAAACTACGCGTCGCTTCATTCATAGACTGCAAAAGTAGTAATTATTTCTGAGAAAAGACCACCGCCCGCAACTTTTTCATTAGAAAAAAATGCGCCTTTACGAAAAATCTTAGTAACTTTGCAGCCAAATAGACCTAAAGCAAATGGCAAAGAAAGACGGGGAACTGACCCCGATGATGAAACAGTTTTTCGACCTGAAGGCCAAACATCCCGATGCAGTGCTGCTATTTCGGTGCGGTGACTTCTATGAGACTTATTGCAACGATGCAGTGGTGGCGGCTCGTATTCTGGGCATCACCCTCACCAAGCGCAATAATGGTGCCGGGGTGAAAGGTGATGAAATGGCGGGATTCCCTTATCACGCCCTTGACACTTATCTGCCTAAACTCATCAGAGCCGGCAAACGTGTAGCCATCTGCGACCAATTGGAAGACCCAAAACTGACTAAAAAACTGGTAAAGCGCGGTATCACGGAACTGGTGACACCGGGCGTTGCTATGGGTGACAACGTATTAAACTACAAGGAAAATAACTTCTTAGCATCCGTCCACTTTGGCCGATCGGCCTGTGGCGTGGCTTTTCTGGATATCTCTACCGGTGAGTTCCTCACGGGCGAAGGTACCTATGACTACGTTGAAAAACTGCTGGGCAACTTTCAGCCAAAGGAGGTGCTCTTTGAAAAAGGCAAACGAAAAGACTTCGAACGCTACTTCGGTAGCCGCTATTTCACGTTCGAAATGGATGACTGGGTATTTACAGAACAACAGTCACAGCAGCGACTATACAAACACTTTCACGTGAAATCACTGAAAGGCTTTGGCGTAGACCATCTGCACAGTGGCATCACGGCCGCAGGAGCCATCTTTGAATATCTGGATAAGACACAACACACACAGATTGGACATATCTCTGCACTGCAACGCATAGAAGAAGAAAAATATGTACGTCTGGACAAATTCACTATCCGTTCACTGGAGATTGTCCAACCAATGCAAGACGATGGCCGTTCACTGCTTGATGTGATTGACCGCACGGTATCACCAATGGGTAGCCGTCTGCTGCGCCGCTGGTTGGTATTCCCCCTGAAAGATCGGCAACCCATCAACGACCGACTGGATGTGGTGGAACACTTCTTCCGTGAACCTACATTTCGCCAATTGGTTGATGAGCAACTACAACGAGTTGGCGACTTGGAGCGCATCATCTCGAAGGTGGCCACAGGACGTGTCACCCCTCGCGAGGTGGTACAACTGAAGGTAGCTTTGCAGGCTCTACAACCTATCAAAGCAGCCTGTATGGATACCGACAATTCGGTGATAAAAGACATCGGCCAGCGTCTGACACTCTGCGAAGATATCCGCGACCGCATCGAACGTGAAGTGGTGCAAGACCCGCCACAGCAGGTGCAGAAAGGCAGCGTGATACGCAATGGTGTGTCGACTGAACTCGACAAACTGCGCCATATCGCCTACAGCGGCAAGGACTATCTGCTGCAAATTCAGAATCGCGAGGCTGAACAAACCGGTATTCAATCGCTGAAAATCGGCTACAACAACGTATTCGGCTACTATCTTGAAGTGCGCAACACCTATAAAGACCGTGTGCCACAGGAATGGGTGCGCAAGCAGACGTTAGCTCAGGCCGAGCGTTACATCACACAAGAACTGAAGGAATACGAGGAAAAGATCTTGGGCGCGGAGGATAAGATCCTCTCGCTGGAACAACAACTCTTTAATGCACTCGTACTCGACATACAGCAATATATCGCCCAAATACAGACCAATGCCAACCTTCTGGCCCGCATCGACTGTCTATTGTCGTTTGCTAAGACGGCAGAAGAGCATCGTTATATCCGACCGATAGTAGAAGATTCTGATGTGATAGACATTCGCCAAGGGCGCCATCCCGTCATTGAGACAGAGTTACCAATGGGCGAACAATATGTGCCCAACGATATACATCTTGATCAGGAACGTCAGCAAATCATCATTATCACCGGTCCCAACATGGCCGGTAAGTCGGCACTGCTACGCCAAACGGCTCTTATCGTGCTGCTCGCACAAGTGGGTTGCTTTGTACCCGCTGAAGCTGCTCGCATCGGTATGGTCGACAAGATCTTTACTCGCGTGGGAGCCTCTGACAATATCTCATTGGGTGAGTCAACCTTCATGGTGGAAATGACTGAGGCCTCTAACATCCTGAATAACGTGACACCACGCTCGCTTGTGCTTTTCGACGAACTTGGCCGAGGCACCAGTACTTATGACGGTATCTCAATAGCTTGGGCCATCGTGGAATATCTGCACGAGACACCTAAAGCCCGTGCACGCACGCTCTTCGCCACCCATTATCATGAACTGAACGAGATGGAGAAGAACTTCAACCGCATCAAGAATTACAATGTCTCAGTGAAGGAAGTCAATGGCCGCGTCATCTTCCTGCGCAAACTGGAACGTGGCGGATCGGAACATTCGTTTGGTATCCATGTGGCTGAGATAGCCGGTATGCCCCGCTCCATCGTGAAGCGTGCCAACGTCATTCTAAAACAGTTGGAGACAGAGAACACACAGGTAGGAAAGGCTGGCAAGCCCATCAGCGATATTGCCGATTCGAGGGAGGGCATACAACTCTCGTTCTTCCAACTTGATGACCCTGTGCTCTGTCAGATACGCGATGAGATATTGGGACTTAGCATCAACGACCTGACACCTGTCGAGGCTCTCAACAAACTGAACGAAATTAAGAAAATCGTTGGAGGAGACAAATAGCTACGCCTTTTGCCAACCTTTCATCATAAACCACACACCTGCTGCAATAAACGGCACTGACAGGAGTTGACCCATATCGAAGAGCATACCCTGCTCGAAAGTTTCTTGCACTTCCTTGAAATATTCAATGAAGAAACGGAAAATGAAGATATAGGCCAGACATAAACCGAAGTAGAAACCTGTGCCTACCTTCTGCGGCCATTTCTTATAGAGCACTACCATCAGCAAAAAAAGCAACGCATAGGCAATTGCCTCATATAATTGGCCAGGATGACGCAGCACCACATCCCGTGCGCCATCATGCTGCACAAAATAGAAAGCCCAAGGCAGCGACTCATCGGTCACCTTACCTACAATCTCTGAATTCATCAGGTTGCCTAAACGGATGCAACAGGCCGTGATGCCAGTAGCAATACCAATATTGTCGAGCACCTGCCACATAGGCACCTTGAAACGCTTCACATAGAGCAGAAGTGCCAATATCAAACCTAATGTACCACCATGAGAGGCCAGGCCCTGATAACCCACAAATTTCCACGAGCCATCGGCCTTGATGTCTATGGGCAGCAACATCTCAACGATTCCCTGCCATGATGTGAGAAAATGACCCGGTTCATAAAAGATACAATGTCCCAGACGAGCACCCAAGAGTATGCCCACAAAACAATAAATAAACAGCGGTTCAAACTTCTCATAGGCTATCTTTTGATGTATGTACAGCCAACGCACCATCAAATAGGCCAGCATCAGGCCCACGCCCCAGCACAGTGAGTACCACCTTAAGCTCAAAGGCCCCAGCGAAAAGGCTTCCGCCGATGGGTTCCAAGTAATATATGACAAAATTTGATATATCATCATTCAAAAATATATATTGGTGGCAAAGGTACTAAAAAAATATGAAAACCATTGAGAGAACTCATATTTTTTGTATCTTTGCACATCAATTCAATGAGCCACAATAACATGAACAAGGACTATCCGGACAAGATGAACGCGGAGCAGGCACGGACGTTTCGTGACGATGTGCTGAACATCGTCAGCCAAATACCCTGCGGTCGAGTCACAACATACGGTCATATTGCTGCATTGACCGGATGGCCAAGCCATTCACGAATGGTGGGACGCACTCTACGCTACACGCCAGGGGCAGAACTACTACCCTGTCATCGTGTGGTCAATGCCGTAGGTCGCACCGCTCCCGGATGGAGTCGTCAGCGTCCACTATTAGAAAACGAAGGTGTCACCTTCAAGCCCAACGGACGAGTAGATATGCAACGCCATCTGTGGGAGCCTGAAATGGAGTAATCTATACTAACAAAAACAGGGTGTACTTTCTATACTCTGCATTTGATTTTCAACCAAAATACATTTTGCTAAATGCAAAGAACATAGAAAGTACACTTTGTTTTTTGTTTCCTAAATACTCATCAAAGATGATATGGAACGAATGATGCTATTCCACTATTTCATCTTTAACAAGATTAAATTTAGCAGAGATTTCCTTTTGATCAATGGCTTGACGAAGGTTGAAACGCTTGCGTTGGGTGATATAGCCCGACTTCTCGCATGAAACTTCAATCTGCACATTACCAGAATTGTTGTAAGTCAGACCTTTAATATCAAATGTTTCTGTTGTCTCGTATGGAGTTGAACCTACGAAATTGGAGTTTGTATTGGCAACGTCAGGAGTTGACGATACAACACGCCAAGAAACATCTGCACCTTGAGGAGCAGAAACGATATACCAACGAATGACAGTGCTCTCAAGTGCAGTGTCTCCAAAGCCTTTCACCTGCTTGTTTTTCTCTTGCTTTGCTGTTTTAGCAATCTTCAGTTTAGGAGCAATACGTTCCCATCCTATTCCGCCAAGAGCCTGAACAAATGCAGTTTCAAGTGGTAAAGCAAGAGAAAGTTGGGAGCTGGCCGTCCCCCTACCGGTTGACGTCGTTGAACTAATGACAACTTCATGATCAGAATTAAGCAACTCCCAACTAATCACCATAGCACTTGACGAATTGAATATCCTATGCTTTACGTTATAGTCGCGAATACGCAAACTATAGTCTTTAATCGTGACATTGAGAATATAGTCGGTATTGAAATCGGATCCAACTCTAAAACCTAAGGCTGTGGCATAACGATCAAGATATTGTTCCGTACTGGTAATCAAGGGATTGTTAAGCGTAATCCGAGGCAATGCTGCTGCTTCTTTACTTGGCAACTCAGTGCTATTGATTAGATTGTTTTCATTTACCTCACAGCGAACCTGAATACGCAAACCATAATCAAGATTGTTGAACATCTGTGATACATTAATACTCGCATCGCCTAACGATACCGTCATACTAATCACTTCTTTTATCTTGCCTAAAGAAGAAGTCGTTCCGATGCATACAAACAAAAGAAGTAGCGAGAACCTAACAAACTTGCCTATCATAGCTATTCATCTTTTATAAGATTAAACTTGGCAGAAATTTCCTTTTGGTCAATGGCTTGACGAAGGTTGAAACGCTTGCGCTGGGTGATATAGCCCGACTTCTCGCATGAAACCTCAATTTGTATATTGCCGGAATTGTTGTAAGTCATGCCCTTAATATCAAAACTCTCCGTTGTTTCATAAGGTGTAGAACCTACGAAACAGGAGTTTGTATTTGAAACATCCGGTGTTGAAGATACAACACGCCAAGAAACATCTGCACCTTGTGGGGTTGAAGTAATATACCAACGGATAACAGTATGTTCAAGGGCTGTATCACCGGCACCCGTAACCTGTGCGTTGGCTTCCTGCTTGGGAGTATTGGCAACCATCAGACATTTTGCGATTCGATCCCAATTTACATTGTTGAGAGCTTCTGCATACGCACGTCCTAAGCCATTACCGAACTGTTCGGCAGAAGCTAAAAGAATACGAGAACTTGCTGTTGATGATGGCACAACTGTCTGTCCCGCACCGTCTAATAACTTATAATTGATAACAACCTTACATTCGACACTCGTTTTATCAATCCATTCCATTTTAAATGTTTTCACGTCGACATCAAAACGAAAGTCTCCATTTGGTGTAACATCAAAGCGCATCCTTTGCATATAGCTTGTAGTAGCATCAGCTGCAAATTCTCTGACTGATGGAATAAAATAATATTTAGGAAGAAATAAGCGTGTACTCTTTGGCAGATTTGAATCATCGTACATCACATCTTCTGCCCCTGTTGAAGTAACATTCAACCTTACCGTCTTTTCCAAGTTACGATAGGTAGTCGGTACACTTTGACTTGAAACAACCAAAGGAACTTCTAATGTTTTAGGTCCACTTAACTTTTGCACTGACATACATGATGTCATTATTCCAACCATTGCAAGCATCAAAAAGATGCTGCTAATATATTTAACTCTTTTCATGCGTAAATTTATTAATTCGTAGTATGTATTTTTACAATCTTAGCCGTTACTGTAGCCTGATACTCAACAGCATTTTTGCCTGTATTTGATGCACGTGTAGTCACAATAGGCTCAAGTACACCATCAGCGCCATAGTCCTTTACGACTTCTATCAAACGTGCAATGGCAACTCTACGAGCAAATTCTTCTGCACTTGGAAGATCCTCTGCATTGTACGATGCATCCTGAAGCAAATAACCGAAAGTAGCAGTACCGTGAAAAGAAGTAAGAGTCCATCCCATTGATTTGTTGAATTTAAACTTATAGGAGAAATCACCGTCTTCACTGATTAGTTTGAGTGACGTACTGGAATACGTGGCTGTAACAGAAGCTGTTTCCGTAACTGTGTTGAGGATGTCATAGTCACCCTTCTGAAGATTCAATGCTCCTACGGAAATTGCATCGGCTGAACTCACGGCTCTTGGAATAATAAGATTCTTTTGTCCACCGCATGATGTCATTAATGTAACTGCTGCGAGAATGGCGCTTGCCAAAATGATTTTTTTGTTCATTATTTCATTTTTTGGTCTTACAGCCCCATCGACCAGCTAATTTATGTTAGAAGCGTGGACTGAATTGCCCGCTTCTATTGAGAAGGTCGTAGGAAACCTATGATGAAGATGAGGGAATAGCAGCCCACGCCATAGCGTGAGAACCGCTTCGTTATCCTCTCATCATTGCGAAAATTTCCTACGTTTTCTCAATAAGAGATAAGCAAAACGCTTCTTCTATCTAATATGTCATGACACTCCAAGGAATGTCGCTGCAAAGATACTAATTATTTTTTATCTGCCAAATTTTTTATGTTTGTTTTTATAGTTATGCCATAATTATTTATTGCTTATTATAAAGATGCTAACCACATTATTTATTATAGATGTCAAAGACCATTTCTATCATCTGCCGGAAACAATAAAAAAGCCTATTCGGAAGTATGCTGTTTCCAACTCGTAAACCATATACTTAGACTTCGTTAATATGATACTTAGACAACGTAAACACCATAGTAATATATTTTAAGATTACGTCTATGAAAATAATATATGCTCCAATTTAAGAAGCCAATACAACATTCTACTACTTAATAAAAGTAGCTTGCACCCCATGCACTCTGTGCACACAAATTTCAATGCGTTTTCAAAAGTAGGCCAATTTCTTGTGTTAAATAGCCTAATTTCTAATTCTAACCCGTATGACGACACAAAAAGACAGGCTTTGCGATAGCGAAAGTGAATAATTTGTGTGCACAAGGTGCATGGGGTACACGCTACTTTTATTAAGCAGTAGGTAGTGATTCCTCTTGCGATTGCAGCCCTTTTTAGGTATAAAATACATAAAAATAATGGAAAAAGGTTGGTAGTTTCGGAAAGATTGTGTAGATTTGCAGAATGAATTAAACAATGATAAAGAATAACCAATGAATTTTACAGAACAAGCTAACAAGATTTTCAATCAGGCCATCCGCGATTATCATCTAACTGACAATGTGGATACGCCTATCAACAATCCATACGATAAGAGTGAATCCATTGAGCATAAGCTCTATCTGAAATGTTGGATTGATGCTGTACAGTGGCATTTGGAGGATTTGATACGCGATCCGCATATTGATTTGGCCGAGGCTTTGGCCTTGAAACGTCGTATTGACCTATCCAATCAGAACCGCACAGACTTGGTAGAGGAGATTGATTCGTATTTCCGTCTACTATACAATGATGTAACTCCCCTACCCGATGCCCGCCTCAACACTGAGAGTCCTGCGTGGGCTATTGACCGTTTGTCAATCTTGGCACTGAAGATCTGGCACATGAAAGAACAGGTAGATCGTGAGGATGCCACAGCGGAACATCGTCAGCGCTGCAAGGATAAACTTGACGTGCTATCAGAACAGCAAGTTGATCTATCAACAGCCATTGACCAATTACTGGAAGACATTGAGCAAGGATGTAAGTACATGAAGGTCTATCGCCAGATGAAAATGTACAATGATGCAAGCACGAACCCTGTGCTGTACAAGAAAAAATAAAGAAAGCAAGTGAACAAGGTCAAACATCAGCATATTTTGGTGATTCGTTTCTCTGCATTGGGCGATGTAGCCATGACGGTGCCTATTGTCTGGGCAGTGGCCAAGCGCTATCCAAATGTGCGTATCACCATGCTGAGCCGTCCCTTTGCCCGTCCTTTCTTTGAGAATCTGGCTCCCAATGTGAATTTTATGGAGGCTGACCTAAAAAGCGAATACAAGGGTATTCATGGATTAAATGCTCTTTATCGACGACTGACAGCCAAGCAATTCACTCACGTGGCCGACCTGCACTCTGTGCTCCGCTCTGAATATCTGCGAATGCGTTTCAATTTGGGCCACTTCAAAGTGAAGCACATTGATAAGCATCGCAAGATGCGTCGTATGTTGGTAAAACATAATCACAAGCAGAAAAAGTATTTGCCAACGGCTTTCGAAAACTACACGGATGTGTTTACCCGCTTGGGATTCCCTATCAATGAAAACGATTTCCGCTCCATATTTCAGGAGGAAAGCAGCTATCTGAATACGTTGCCTGATGTCATTGGTGAGAAACATGATGATGAACTTTGGATCGGTGTCGCTCCTTTCGCAGCCCATCTTGGTAAAATCTATCCGCCTGAACTGATGGAACAAGTCATTCGTCAATTGACGGAACGCTATCCTAAGTGTCGCATCTTCCTCTTCGGACGTGGAAAACAGGAAGATGAATTCTTCCCAAAATGGACGAAAGAGATTCCCCAATGCACCAATGTAGGCTTGCATCTTGAGACAATGTGCCAAGAACTGATACTCATGGCTCATCTCAATGTGATGCTGTCAATGGATTCTGCCAATATGCACATGGCTTCACTCACCGGCACAAAAGTTGTTTCAGTATGGGGGGCCACTCATCCAATGGCCGGATTTATGGGTTGGAGACAAAACGAAGAAAATGCCATTCAGTTGGATATGGACTGCCGACCATGCAGCATTTTCGGCCAAAAACCTTGTATGTATGGCGACTATCGCTGCTTGACAGGCATTAAACCTGAGATTATCGTAGAGAAAATATCAAATATTATTAACTTTTAAAACGACTACAATTATGAAGAAGTATGTATGTGATGTTTGCGGCTATGTCTACGACCCTGCAATAGGTGATCCCGATGGAGGCATTGCCCCTGGTACCTCATTTGAAGATATCCCTGAAGATTGGGTTTGCCCTATCTGTGGTGTAGGCAAAGGTGACTTTTCAGAGTCAGAAGATTAAGTGCTTTGCAAAGTGATAGATGACAATACCGGCAGTCACTGACACGTTCATAGAGTGTTTCGTGCCAAACTGAGGTATCTCTAAGCACTCATCGGAAGCATCTATCACTTCTTGATGGACACCTTTTACTTCATTGCCAAGCACAACGGCATAACGCTTCCCTGGTTCCACGCGGAACCGGGGAAGTATTGTTGAACCCTCAGCCTGCTCAATACTTAGTACAACTACTCCCCTACTTTTCAACTCTTCGACAGCTTCCAAAGCAGTCTTAAAATATCGCCAAGAAACACTATCCTCGGCTCCTAAGGCTGTCTTATGAATCTCACTATGCGGTGGACAACCCGTAATACCACAAAGATAAACCGCTTCCAGCCGAAATGCGTCAGCTGTGCGAAATACAGATCCCACGTTGTGCATAGATCTTACATCATCCATAACAACCACCAACGGCATCTTTTCGGATTCACGAAACTCCTCTACTGAGAGTCGTTGCATCTCTATCGTACGTAACTTTCTCATCTGTGTGCAAAGGTACAAAAAAAGAAACAATTATTGTTGATAAATATGTGGAAAACTATATCCATAACAATGTGGATATCTATCTACATAGATTCAAGTGTAGATATCAACAGTTTTTTTATGTACTTTTTTAAAACTTTTCCACGCTTTCTTGCTGAAAAAAGATATAAACTTAGTAATTTTGCACCGAAATAGATAATTGTGGATAACTATTACACTTGTCTCATTATCAATAAGTAAGAATAAGCAATGAGTGTGAATAAATAGAAACCACAAGTGAACAATAGAATGGGCAAGAAAAAGACGTCTGAATTTTCAACCTGTCTCTGAGACACAGCTCCGAGCCCACGAGACCTCT